>JAZDPM010000243.1:0-4408 GCA_043797725.1 Chloroflexota bacterium | reverse complement strand
GTTCGTCGTCAGGATCGCCATCCCGTCGAACTGCTCCATCCGCTGCAGGAGATAGGCGACCTCGACGTTGGCGTAGCGGTCGCGGGCGTCCTTCACCTCCGAGCGCTTCCCGAAGACTGCGTCGGCCTCGTCGAAGAGCAGGACGCCGTTGACGCGGTCGGCCTCGGTGAACACGCGGTCGAGGTTCTTCTCCGTCTCACCGATGTACTTGTCCACGATCGTCGAGAGGTCGATGACGTAGAGGTCGAGCCCGAGCGAGCCCGCGATGACCTCCGCGGACATCGTCTTGCCGGTGCCCGAGTCGCCGGCGAAGAGCGCCGTGACCCCGCGACCCTTGAGCGACGTGCGGGCCATGCCCCACTCGTCGAGGACCAGGTCGCGGTGGCGGGCCCGGCCGGTCAGCTCGCGGAGCTGCTCCACGACGCCGGCGGGCAGGACGAGGTCGCTCCAGGTGACCCGCGGCTCGACGCGCCGGGCCAGGCGCTCCAGGCCGGCCGCGTTCTGGGCCCGGGCACCCGCGGCCACGTCACGTACGCCGAGGTCCCGCCCGGCAGCGGCGGCCGCGAGGCGCCCCGCCTCGGCTGCGCGGGCGACGGCCTCGGGGGCGAGGCGGAACGGGAGAGCAGCCACGGCTGCCCCCAGCTCCGCCGACGCGGTCCCGTCCAGCGAGGCCAGCCAGACGGCCCGCCGCTCTTCGGCGGAGGGGAGGTCCGGGTCGAGGACGAAGGGAACCGACCGCGACCAGGTCGGGTCCCAGCCCCGGGACCCGTGGAGGACGACGGGACAGGCCGCCTCCGCCCAGGCGCGGACGGCCCCCGGCCCGCGCTCCGCGACGACGTCGAGCGGTCCGGCGACCAGGCCGGTCCCGCGGAGTCGCGCCTCCCGGACTGCCGCCGCCGCCGCCTCGCGGGGATCTTCGCCCGGGGCGAGCCGCCCGAGGTCTACCACCACCGGCGGCGGCCCGACGCGCCCGAGCGCCCGGGCGGCCAGCGTGACCGCGGCGGTGCCGATCCGCTCCCGCACGTAGGCGAGGCGGGCGCCGGCGCGGAGGCCGCCCTCGAGCGCGTCGGTCCCGGCCGCGTCGTGGGCCACGGGGACCGTGGCGAGGGCATCCACTGCCGGGTCGGGCGTGGCGTCTCCGAGCAGGTGGGCCGCGACCCGGTCGGGGATGCGGAGCGCCCGGGTCAGGAACGGACGGTCGACGTCCTCCACCACCAGGAGTCCGCCGGCGACGAGCGGGGCCAGCGGGCCGAGCCGCGCCCGGCCGACCCCGGATCCTTCGCCCGCGCCGGACAGCTCCAGGGCGAGGCCGACGCTGGCCCGTCGCCGGGAGACGTCGTCGTGGAGGTAGCCGTAGAGCCGCTCGAACCGGGGATCGAGGTCGGGCGCCAGGGCGACGAGGAGAAGCTCGACGTCCAGGGGCTCGAGGGCGAAGCTGCGGGCAAGGCCGCGCAGTCGCACCTCCTCGCCGGCCGCCTCGGCTGCGTCGGCCCCGGCCTCGATGGTCGCGCGGCCCGCCGCCGCGGACCCGTCGGGGTCGGGCCCCAGGAGCGGCCCGTGCCCGCCGCCCAGAAGGTGGTCCACCTGGGCGTCCGAGACGTAGAGGCCGCGGAAGCGGTCGTCCGGGTCCGGGTCGCCACCCCGCCGCCGCTCCACGGCGAGACGGACGCGGTCGGCCACGAGCCCCAGGCGGCCGGCAAGGTGGCGGGCCGACGCGTCGGTCGGGGCGGCGAGGACCATTGCGAGTCAGGGCCGCGGGTGGCCGCGCACGCGGAAGAGACGGCCGGGATTCTCTTTCGTCCCGCCGACGACCGTCTCGTCCTGGACGATCGGCTCGTCCGGCCGGAGCGGCCCCGTGCGGGCCCCTGTGGGACCCCGCCCCGCCCGCGCCCGGGCGATCCGCCGGCCGTCCTCGCCGTCGGGTCCTGCCAGGGAGATCCGGGGCATCTCGCGCACCGGCGCGCCCGCCGCCACCTCCCGGCTCACCACGAACGGGACCGTGACGACGACGTCGAGCGACGGCTTCATCTCGCCGCCCATGGCCGACCAGATGTCCGCGATGGAGCGATCGGGGCCGAGCGGCAGGGCGACGGTCACGAGGGCCGGGATCGGCTGCTCGGCGAGGGCGCCGTGCATGTCCGCCGGCGCCAGCACGTCGTACCGGATGAGCGCTCCGAGGCAGGCCGCGAGGAGGCGGTGCTCGTCCTCCGGGCGCTGCGTCCAGGCGGTCAGGAGGTAGGAGAGCTTGTAGCGGCGGGGGATGGGGGAGTGGCCGGCCACGTAGCCCTCGTCGGAGCGGACGGGCGCCATGGCGGCGTCCCGCCGCGTCATGTCCTCGCGGATGTCGTACAGGTACAGGTTGATGGTGGGCGCGTTGCGCCGCGCCGACCAGTCGCGGGTCGGGGCGTCGAAGGCGATCTCGACCGGGCTCCCGTTGAGGGCTTCGCGCTTGACGAGCGCGCGCAGGGTCTCGTCGACGTCCTGGATCATCGCCCGCCCAGCGTCGGCGCGGGCGCCGCCGCGGGCAAGCCGCCGGAGGGCAGCCGATCGGGCGCCACCACCTGCCCGATCGGGCAGCATGACCGGCCCGTTCGGCTGTCCGGTCGTCCGTTGCCGGGGTCGCGGCGGCGGTCCACGCTCGGTCTGCTTCCTAGCTGCATCGCCCGGAGGGCCGATCCGCATGCCGAACTACCTTTCGCCCGGCGTCTACGTCGAGGAGGTACAGGCCGCCTCCCGCCCCATCGAGGGCGCGGGCACGGCCGTCGCGGCCTTCGTGGGGCTCGCCCTGCGCGGTCCCGCCAACACGCCGGTGATGGTCACGAACTGGACCCAGTTCGTCGCCTCGTTCGGCGACTTCATGGAGGGGTCCTACCTCGCGCACGCTGTCTACGGCTTCTTCCTCAACGGCGGCACGACCGCGTACATCGTCCGCATCGGCGCCGAGGGCGCCGACGCGCCGAGCGCCCGCCTGGAGCTCCCCAGCTCCACGGACAAGTCGCAGGCGGCCTTCCGCGTCGTCGCCCTCGAGCCCGGCGGCGCGGGCAACGAGATCGCCGTGGAGGTCGGGGAGCCGTCCGAGCCCGGCGAGGGCGTCTTCAAGCTCACCGTGACCCGCGGCTCCGACCAGGAGGTCTACGACAACGTCACGGCCAAGCGCGGCAAGCAGAGCGTCTTCACCGCGGTGAAGACGTCGAAGCTCGTCCGCCTCGAGGAGGTCGCCAAGGGCGACGTCGCCCCGGCCGTCGGGACGAAGTCCGCCCTGGCCGGCGGCACCGCCAGCGGCCCCGTCCGGGTCACCCCGACCGAATACGTCGGGAACTCGGCGGACCGGACCGGGTTCGGCGGCCTCGAGGCCGTCGAGGAGATCACGATGGTGGCCGCGCCGGACCTGATGGCGCTCTACCAGGCCGGCGTCGTGGACATGGACGGGCTGAAGGCCGTCCAGCTGGCGATCATCGCCCACTGCGAGCTGATGGGCGACCGGGTCGCCATTCTGGACTCCCCGCCGGACTACAACGCCCAGCAAGTGAAGGAATGGCGCCAGGACAAGGCGGGCTACGACTCCAAGTACGCCACCCTCTACTGGCCGTGGATCAAGGTCTTCGACCCGGTTGCCGGCCAGGCGACGTTCGTGCCCCCGTCCGGCCACATCGCCGGGATCTGGGCCCGCAACGACGGCGAACGCGGCGTCCACAAGGCGCCGGCAAACGAGGTCGTGCGCGGGGCGATCGCCCTGGAGCTGAACCTCACCCGCGCCGAGCACGACCAGCTCAACCCGATCGGGGTCAACTGCGTGCGCACCTTCCCCGGGCGCGGGATCCGCGTCTGGGGCGCCCGGACGCTCTCCTCCGACCCGGCGTGGCGCTACCTCAACGTCCGCCGCCTCTTCAACTACATCGAGGAATCGATCCTCCTGGGCACCCAGTGGGTGGTCTTCGAGCCGAACGACATCGACCTCTGGGAGCGCGTGAAGCGGACGATCGGCGCCTTCCTCGTCCGGACCTGGCGCGACGGCGCCCTCTTCGGGTCGACCTCGGCCGAGGCCTTCTTCGTGAAGTGCGACGGCGAGAACAACACGGCCGAGACGATCGACGCGGGGCAGCTCATCGTCGACATCGGGATCGCCCCAGTGAAGCCGGCGGAGTTCGTGATCTTCCGCCTGGCCCAGTTCTCCGGCGGCACGTCGCTCAGCGAGTGACGGGCGCCACCGACCCTGCCTGACGACAGACTGGAGGATCCTCACCCATGCCAGCCGGAGTCCCCTCGTTGCCGCTCGACACGCTCGTCGCGCAGCGCTTCCTCATCCAGGTCGACGGCACGGCCATCGCCTCGTTCCAGGAGGTGAGCGGCATCACCTCGGAGATCGAGGTCGTGGAGCTGAAGGCGAACGACGCCCTCGGCAAGCCCA
>JAZDPM010000228.1:0-10755 GCA_043797725.1 Chloroflexota bacterium | reverse complement strand
GGCGATCAGCTCGCCGCGGCAGTACGCCTCGCGGGTAGGCGTCCTGATCGAGAGCCCGGCGTTCATTCCCGGGCTGTCGGCACGGGCGAACCTGGTGTCGCTGGCTCGCTTGCGCCGCCTGCCGCTCGAGCGCGTGGATGCCGTGCTCGCCCAGGTCGGCCTCGCCGGCCGCGATCGCGAGCCGGTGAAGCGCTTCTCGCTCGGGATGAAGCAACGCCTCGGCATCGCGGCCGCCCTGCTGTCCGATCCCGAGCTGCTCATCCTCGACGAGCCGACGAACGGGCTGGACCCGGCCGGGATCGTGGAGATCCGGGAGCTGCTCCGCGACCTCGGGCGCAACGGACGAACCGTCATCGTCTCCTCGCACCAGCTCTCGGAGATCGAGGCCGTCTGCGACCACCTCATGGTGATCCGCTTCGGGGAGCTGATCTTCTCCGGGCCCATGTCCGACGTGATGAAGCGGACTCGCGAGCACATCGACATCGCGGCCGAGCACGGGGCGGATGTGCCTCGCCTGGAGGCGGCACTCGTCGCCGGCGGCTGGTCGGTCACGGCGGTCGACGATGGGCTGCGGGTCGCCGCGGGTGCATCCCGGGCCGCCGACCTCAACCGGGCCGCGATGGCTGCCGGCATCACCCTGCGCCGGCTGGTCGTGGTCCAGGACAACCTCGAGGCGATCTTCCTGGAGATGACCGGCCGGGTCGACGGCGAGCTGGCGAACGGTCGCGCGACCGTCGACGGGAAGGTGGCGTGATGCTCGCCGCGGTTCGGAGCGAGCTGACGCGCCTGGGCCAGCCCCGCCTCCTGCTCACCTGGTTCGGCCTCATGGCCCTGTTCGCCGCGCTGGTCAACACGATCATGGTCACGTTCGTGTCCGGTGGCGGCAGCCTGCCGCCCGGTGCGCCGGGCGTGGCGTTCCCCACCCTTGCCGAGATGGAGAATCCGTCCGGCCTCATGGCCGGCCTGGCCGCCGCGTCGAACATGTTCGGCGTCGTGACCCTGTCCCTGTGGGCGGTGGTGACCGCCGGCGACTTCAGCAGCGGGCTGATCCGCCTCCTCGTCGCCGCCGAGCCCCGCCGCTGGCGCCTCCTTGCGGGCAAGGTCGTCGCACTGGTCCTGGCCACGGCGGCCGCGACGACGGTCGCCGCCGTCGTCAACGTCTTCGCGGTCCTGCCGGCCGCCGGGGCGGCCGGCATCTCGACGGCCGCCTGGGGGACCGACCTCCTCGCGGTCGTGGCCACGGCATGGATCGATCTCTTCCTCGCGCTCTGCGTGTGGGGGGTGCTCGGCCTGGTCATCGCCGTCCTCGCCCGCTCCGCGGTCGTGGCGATCTCCATCGGCGTGGGCTACGTGCTCGTCGTCGAGTCGCTGATCAAGATGGTCGGCGACGCCCCGTCGGACTGGCTCCTCGGCACCACCCTCAACGCCGTCGCGAGCGGCGGCACGGCGGCCGTGGCGTACGGCACGGCGCTCGCCCTGGCCCTCGGCTATGTCACCCTTGGGCTGCTCCTGGCAGGCGTCGTGTTCGTCCGCCGGGATGTCACGGACTGACGGGCTCGGCGATGGGATCGAAGCGGGCGGACGAGGGCCAGGGATGACCCAGCGGGGCGAGGCGACACGGGCGAAGCTCATCGAGGCGACGCGCAGTGTCGTCCGCGAGGCCGGCTACGCCCACGCCTCGACCCGGGCCATCGCCCAGGCGGCGGGCGTCGCCGAGGGAACGATCTACCGCCACTTTCCGGACAAGACCGCGCTCTTCTTGGCGACCGTTCTCGAGTCGAACGCTCCGATCGTCGCGTGGGTGACCGCGCTGCCCGGGCGGGCGGGCGAGGGCACGGTCGAGGAGAACCTGACCGACGCCGCGGTGCGGCTCGCGAGTCTGCGGGACCAGATCATGCCGCTGGAGCTCGCGATCGCCGCCGATCCCGAGCTTGCGGCCCAACGCCGGCAGGCGATGGCGGCTGCCGGCTCCTCGCTGCCGCCGGGCCCACCGGAGGCTGTGGCCGCCTACCTGGCCGCCGAGCAGCGGCTCGGACGCATCCGCGAGGACGTCGACCCCCGAGAGGCCGCCGCCATCCTCCTCGGAGTGCTGTATGCGCTCGGCGGAATGCCCGGGATCGGGGACGAGGACCTCAGCCCGGACCGCGTCGCCAGCGCGGTGCGGCTCCTGGTCCGCGGGATCCAGCCGCCGGTGGCGCGCCCTTGATGCGGTGCACGGTGGGCCGCCCGCCAGGGCCGTCAACGGCTCGGCTCAAGTCACCGAGTCGCACCTCTCCCGCGGAGCTCGCCCGGCCGGCGTAGGCTGGTCGCGAGCATGTCCAATCCGAGGGACCCCATGACCGCCGCCGAACCGCGCTCTCCCGCCGCCACCCGGACCGAGTCGGATTCGATGGGCCCGATCGAGGTCCCGGCCGACCACTACTGGGGCGCCCAGACGCAGCGCTCGCTCCACCACTTCGCGATCAGCCGGGACACGATGCCCGTCCCGATCGTGCGCGCGTTCGGGATCCTCAAGCGCGCGGCGGCCGAGGTGAACGCCGACCTGGGTCTGCTTCCGGCGGACAGGCGCGACCTGATCGTCCGGGCGGCCGGCGAAGTCGCAGACGGCACCCTGGCCGCGGAGTTCCCTCTCCGGGTCTGGCAGACTGGGTCCGGCACGCAGTCGAACATGAACGTCAACGAGGTGATCGCGGGCCGGGCCAACGAGCTGGCGACGGGGTCGCGGGGCGGCAAGACGCCGGTCCACCCGAACGACCACGTGAACATGAGCCAGTCCTCGAACGACACGTTCCCGACGGCGCTCCACATGGCCGTCGCGACAGAGATCGCGGAGCGCCTCATCCCGTCCGTGGCCGCCCTTCGCGATGCCCTCGACGCGAAGGCGCGGGCGTGGATGGGGATCGTGAAGATCGGCCGGACCCATCTTCAGGACGCCGTCCCGCTGACCCTCGGCCAGGAGTTCTCGGGCTACGTGGCGATGCTCGACGGCGACCTGGCGCGGCTGCGGGCCGTCCTCCCCGGGCTCCACGAGATCGCCCTGGGCGGGACGGCGGTCGGCACGGGCCTCAACGCCCATCCCGCGTTCGCCGAGCGCTCCGCCGCCCGGATCGCCGAGCTGACCGGCCTCGCCTTCGTCTCCGCACCGAACAAGTTCGCCGGGCTGGCCGGCCAGGAGGCGACCGTCTTCGCCTCGGGCGCCCTCAAGACGCTCGCCACGAGCTGCATGAAGATCGCGAACGACATTCGCTGGCTGGGCTCCGGGCCGCGCGCCGGCCTGGGCGAGCTGCGCCTGCCCGAGAACGAGCCGGGCTCATCGATCATGCCCGGCAAGGTGAACCCGACCCAGAGCGAGATGCTCACGATGGTCGCGGTCCAGGTGATGGCCTACGACGTGGCCGTCGGGTTCGCCGGCAGCCAGGGCAACTTCGAGCAGAACGTCTTCAAGCCGATCATCGCCCACGACCTGCTCCACGGGATCGAGCTCCTGACCGACGGCTGCCGCTCGTTCCGCGAGCACTGCATCGAGGGCCTCGAAGCCGACGAGGAGCGGATCGCCGGCCACGTGGCGAGCTCGCTCATGCTCGTCACCGCCCTCGCCCCGCACATCGGCTACGACAGGGCGGCTCAGATCGCCAAGACCGCCCACCACGAGGGCTCCACGCTCCGCGCGGCGGCGATCGCCTCCGGCTTCCTGTCGGCCGAGGAGTTCGACGCCTGGGTGAAGCCCGAGGAGATGACCCGCCCGACGCTGGCGGGATAGGGCAGGGGCGGGCCTCCGGCGTCAGGGATCGGCCACCACCGGCCCTCCCGCGCAGAATCGCACGTGAAGTGAACGCCGCGGGCGCCAGATGGGGCTTCGATCCCCGCGTCCGGCCCCGCGGCGACCACCGGCCGGGGCCACGGCGCTCGCCGTGAGCACGGGACCCCAGGGTCCGGCGGCCACGGAGCCTGCCGGGAGGGGCAGCCGACGGCGGCGGCCACGCCGGAGGGGCGCCGGCGGGTGGGAGTGTTCAGTTCACGTGCAATCCTGCAGGTGGCGGGCGGATGGCCGCGGGGTCGCCGGGTGCGGGGTCGCCGGGGGCGGGCCTGGGGGCGTCAGTGGAAGAGCCGGCGCAGGCCCGGCAGCGGCCGGCGTCCGTTCTCCGCGTGCGTGGCCGCCTCCAGCTCGGCGACTGCCGGATCGAGCGCCGCGCGCAGGGCGTCGGTCGTCGCGCGTGCCGCGCGCATGCCGGCGGGCGTCGTCGGTGCCGGCTGCGCCGGCGCCAGCGGGTCGAGGACGCGCAGACGGAACCGGGTGCCCAGGCCGGACTCCAGGAAGCCGCCGATCGCGACCGGGACCAGTGGCACCACCCCCGCGGCGGCGAGCCAGGCGGCCCCCGGGGCGATGGTCCGGGTTCGTCCCGGCGGGCTCGGGGGCCCCTTCTCGGGGAAGATCACGAGGCAGCATCCCGCGCCGAGGACCGTTCGGGCGTCCGCCAGGTGCTCGCGGACGGCGGCCGGTGAGGCCTCGGGCGGGATCGGGATCATGCCGAGGCGAGGGAGGAGCGCCCGCCGCCACCGGGAGCGAACCATCGCCCGGCCGTCGCCGAACCAGGCGAGCCGCGGCGCGTCGCGGGGCCACGTCAGGAGCAGCAGGAAGGGGTCGATCCAGCCCCGGTGCGGGGCGACGGCGACGACGCAAGGGACGACCCGCCCGGCCGCATCCCGCGGCAGACGATCGTAGCCGGCCGCCCGGATCCGCCATCCCACGAGCGCGAACCCAGCGCGGACGGCGAGCCGGACGACGCGATCCAGCCATCCGGGCCGCGCCCGCAGGCCCACGAGCGCGGCGCGCATCCGCTCGCGCTCCGCCCGGATGGACGCGGGTTGGGCGGCCACGTCCACTTCCTCGTCCGGGTCGTCAGAGGCAGGCAGCGAGGACGCCGGCGATCTCGGCGTCCGCAAGAGCGACCGGGTTCGTGCGCATGCTGGTCCCGCGGCTCTGGGCGACGAGCCCGGGGAGGTCGCGCGGTGCGGCGCCGAAGTCGGCCAGGCGGGGGATCCGGAGGACCGTCGTCCAGCGGTCCAGGGTCGCCTGCAGGGCGTCCCGGGCGCGGTCGTCCGAGAGCGCGCCATCGCCCGCCAGGATCCGTCCTGCGTCGGCGTAGCGGGCCAACGCCGGCGAACCCGGCTCCCGGTCCAGGAGTGCCGCCATGTTCGCGCGCGTCGTCGCGGCCAGGAGGATCCCGCACCCGGTCCCGTGGGGCACGGGGAAGGCCGCCCCCACGGCCGCGACGATCCCGTGGACGGCTCCGAGCCCGGCGCTGGCGAGGGCGATCCCGGAGCAACAGGCCGCCCAGGACATCGCGGCCCGGGCCGCCGCGCTCGCCTCGGGCGGCGCCCCGGCGATGACGGCAGCGTGCCAGGCCGGCAGTGCCCCGGCTGCCGCGCCGAGGCCCACCCGCGCGATCGCGTCGGTGAACGGCGAGGCCGCGGTGGAAGTGAAGGCCTCCAGCAGCTGGGTCACGGCGTCCAGGCCGTCCCCGGCGATGATGGAAGGCGAGCAGCCGGCCAGGAGGTCGGGATCCAGGATCACCACCTGGGCGATGAGGCGCTCGTCGCGGAACGACTTCTTGAACGGCGGCGCGTTTTTCGCAGCGCCGGGCACCCGGCCCGAGAGCACCGCGTTCTTCGTCACCTCGCTGCCGGTGCCGGCCGTCGTCGGCACGGCCACGAACGGCGTGGCAGGTCCGGGGTAGGGGATCCCGCGGCCGACGCCCTCCAGGTGGTCGAGCGCAACCGTCCCGCTGCGGAGCAGGCCCGCGATCGCCTTGGCAACGTCCAGCGCGCTCCCGCCACCGATCCCCACCACCACGTCGGGCGGGTTCCCGCGGCGGACGGCCACCGCCCCGTCGACGAGGTCCGGCGAGGGCTCCCCGGCCACCGCGACGTGGTCCCAGGCGACACCGGCTGCTTCGAGGCCGGCGACGAGAGGCGCCCAGGCGGCGCCCTCGCGGAATGAGCGCGCCCCGGTGACCAGGAGGGCGCTCCGGCCGATCGAGGCCACGACCGCCGGCAGGTCGGCGATCCGGCCCGGCCCGACGATCAGCCGCGGCAGCCGGGCGACCTCGAACGACGACGCCGGGGCGCCCGGGTCCACCGTCACCCGACGCCCGGGTAGAGGCCGACGAAGGACTCGCCCTGGCGGGCCTCGGCCATCATGGGAGCGACGGCCTCGCGCCAGGCCCGGTAGTGGACCGTCTCCTTGTGCGCTCCGGCGGCCGGCGCGTCGGCATACGCCTCGTACAGCACGAACCGGGTCGGGTCGTCGGGATCCTGCAGCACGTCGAAGCGGACGTTGCCCGGCTCGCGGACGGACGCGAGGTGATTGTCGCGGGTCGCCGCGATGAAGTCGGCGACGCGCCCGGGCAGGACCCGGACATGGACGAGCGTGACGTGCAACGCGCGGCCTCCCTGCGGGTGATTGGCTCCGGGAGCAGGATACGCTGGAGTGCGGCCCGCCTGGAGCGGGATCCCGAGCCGCGCCCAGCCACGAACGAGCGTGCAGGAGGTGCCCCTGATGTCCGGAGGACCCGTCCAGGTCGATTACTACTACCGGACCCGGTGGGGCGCCCACGCGGAATGGGTCGACCTCTTCCTGCGCAACCACTGGCCGATCCTGCGCGAGCAGCTCGCCGAGGGGCGCTTCCTCGACGTGACCATGCACGCGCCGCGCTTCCACGGCGACGGCCGGGCCGACTGGGACCTCATGGTCACGATCGTCTACCGCGACTGGGCGGCGATGGAGGCCCATTCAGAGCCGGAGATCGCCGCCCGCCTCTACCCCGACCAGGCCGCCTTTCGGGCCGAGGAGCGGCGCCGCTTCGAGCTCCTGGAGGCGCACTGGGACGTGCCCCTCCAGGCGGTCCCGCTCCCGCGCTGAGGCCGCCCGCCTCGGCCCTGCGTGGGGTCAGCCCTCGGCGACGAACCCGGCGCCGGCGACCGCATCGACCGGGTAGACGCGCGGCGTGAGACCGGTGCGGGCCGGGTACTCGGCCAGGATGTTGTCGCGGAGCGCGTCCACCGCCCTCCGCTCCACGAGGCTGATCGTGCATCCGCCGAACCCCGCGCCCGTCATCCGGGTCGCCACGACGCCGGGGACCGAACCGGCGATCTCGACGAGCGCGTCCAGCTCCGGTGAGGCGACCTCGTAGTCGTCCCGCAGCGAGGCGTGGCTGGCCGCCCACAGCGCCCCGACCGCCGCCAGGTCGCCGGCGGCCAGCGCCTCGACCGTCTCCTCGACGCGGACGTTCTCCGTGACGACGTGGCGGCAGCGCCGGTAGGTCTCCTCGTCCACGCGGGCCTGGACCGCCGGGAGCAAGGCCGCCGTCACGTCGCGCAGCGAGCGGATCGCGGGAACGTCCGCCGCCAGGACGGCCACGGCGGCCTCGCACTGGGCCCGCCGCTCGTTGTACTGGCTCGTGCCGAGGCTTCGCGTGGAGCCCGTGTGGACCACCACGAGCGTGTGCGTGGCGAGCGGGAGCGCCACCGGGCGCCAGGCGAGGGAGCGGCAGTCGAGGAGCATGCCGGCCCCGGCCACACCACAGGCGCTCGCGAACTGGTCCATCAGCCCGCAGTTGACGCCGACGTAGGCGTTCTCGGCGCGCTGGCAGATGCGGGCCAGGCGGAGCGGGTCGAGCGCCGTGGGATCGGGCGCGAGCGCCCATGCGGACGCAAGCTCGAGCGCCGCCGAGGACGAGAGGCCGGAAGCCCGCGGCAGCGTGGAGGTGAGCGTGCCCCGGAAGCCCCGGGTCGGGATCCCGGCCTCGGCCAGGGCCCAGGCGGCCCCCATCACGTAGCCCGCCATCCCGCGTGGGTTGGGGCCGATCGCGTCGAGGTCGAAGAAGGCGCGCTCACCGGTGGCCTCGCTGACAAGCTCCACCCGCCGATCGTCGGTCGGGACGAACGCGATCCGGATCTCCAGGTCGATGGCCGCCGGCAGCACGTAGCCCAGGTTGTAGTCGGTGTGCTCGCCGATGAGGTTGACGCGGCCGGGTGCCCGGACGACCGTGGTGGCCGCCCCTGCGGTCATCCCTCGATCTCGCCCGCCGGGATGACCACGAAGCCGGGGTGCTCCTCGCGGGGGGTCACGGAAACCGCCTGCAGCCGGGCGGCGCTCTCCTCGGGCAGGGTGTCGTCGATGAAGAGCAGCGTCGACGTCTCGACGGACGCCCGGATCTTCGTAAGTCGTTCCGAACGATGGGGCGGGTACAGCTCCACCGCGAGGTGCCAGTCGAGGGCCCCTCGGGGCGCCTCGTGGACGACCATCATGTACGGGAGCTCGAAGCCGAAGAGCCCGTTGTAGCGCGCCACCACCGCGTGGAGCGACCCGGCGAGCGCCCGGGACTCCGCCGCCGACAGGTCCGTCAGGCGCCGCGCACCGTGGCGCACCGCCCGCACGTGCACCTCGTATGGCCAGCGCGGGGCGAAGGGGACGCCCACGGCCCAGTGCGGATCGTGGTGGACGATCCGGTCGGAGGCCAGCTCATCGGCGACCACGGCGCAGGTTACGCAGGAACCGCTGCGGACGCGCCCCTCTGCGAGCGCCGCGACGCGCCGCTCGATCCACGGCGGGAGGTGCCCGAAGGCGTAGATCTGGCCGTGCGGGTGGGAGAGCGTGGCTCCGACCTCGGCGCCGCGGTTCTCGAAGGGGAGGACGCAGGCAAGGCGCTCGTCCGACCAGAGGTCCGCGGTCCGGTCGCGCCAGACGGCGACGACCCGGGCGGTCTCCTCCGGCGTGAGCGTGGCGAAGTTGCCCTCGTGCCGCGCCGTGAACATGACGACCTCGCAGGCACCGAACGAGCGACCGAACCGCGGGTCGTCCGGGTCGGGGACGTCCGGGGGGTCGAGCGTGAACGTCGGGAAGCGGTTCCCGAAGACCGCGGCCTCGTAGTCGAAGGCGAGCTCCGGGCCGCCCGGGCAGAGGGGGCAGCCGAACCGCTCCGCCGGGCTGCCGGGGATCATCCCGCTGCCGCTCGGCGCGGAGCTGTGCGGCCGCACGTTGCGGGCCGGCGAGACCGCGATCCAGGACCCGGACAGCTCGTCGCGGCGCAGGTGGAGCGCGGTGGGCTCGGAGCGCGGCGCGTCCGCCGGGGGCGTGCCGCGAACCTCGCCGTACAGGTGGGTTCGCCGGCCGTCGGGCGCGAGGAAGGTCGTCCGGCGCAGGGGAAGAGCCGCGCCGTCGGGTGCCGGAGCGGAGCCATGATCGGTCATCGTGGCGCGATGGTACGGGCTTCCGGCGGGAGCCGTGGCTCTTCCTGGATTCCTCGCCGCAGCACACGCGCGTAGACTGGCCCCGGCGCGCGGCGGTGCGCGCCCGGAGCGAGCGAGGGACGATGCCGACGGACAGCGGAGCGCGCGCGCAGCGGCGCAGCCGGCTCGGGGCGATCCGGCCGTGGCCGTTCCGGACCGCGCACCCCGGCGTGGCGCCCGAGTCGCGGGACGAGGTGGTGGCGCCGGCCGTCGCGACCGTCGAGGACAACGGCCTGCGCTGGATCCACATCGAGCATCCCCGGCTCGCCGAGCGGGAATGGCTGGCCGAGCACTTCGACTTCCACCCGCTCGCCTTCGAGGACCTCATCTCCCGCAACCAGCGGCCCAAGGTGGACGTCTACGACGACTACCTCTTCATCGTCCTCTACTTCCCCAGCTACGACAAGACGACCGGCCGCCTGAAGGCGGTGGAGCTCGACCTGTTCGTCGGGCCCGACTACGTCATCACCCTGCCCAACGAGCGGTTCGTGCACCTGTCCCGCCTCTTCGACCGGGTGGCGGAGAACGACGACACCCGGTCCGAGCTCTTCGCCTTCGGGTCCGGGTACCTCCTCTACCGGATCGTCGACGAGGCGGTCGACGGCGGCTTCCCGATGCTCCGCCAGATGGGCAGCAAGCTCGAGGACATCGAGGATGAGCTCTTCGAGGGCCGCGCCCGCGAGCTGGTGCGCGACATCTCCTCGGTGAAGTCGGAGATCATCAACTTCCGGCGGATCGTGCGCCCGCAGCGCGTGGTCTACCGGGATCTCGAGCGCGCCGTGAGCCGCTACCGCGCCCCGGACCTGGACCTCTACTTCGACGACATCACCGACGCCTCGGAGCGGATCTGGGACGTCCTCGAGAACTACAAGGAGCAGGTCGAGTCGATCGAATCGACGAACGAGTCGGTCATCGGCCACCGGGGCAACGACGTCCTCCGCATCCTGACCATCTTCTCCGTCCTGGTCCTGCCGCTCACCTTCGTCGCCAGCCTCTGGGGGATGAACGTCAGGGTACCCTTCGCCAACTCGGATTTCGGCTTCGAGATCCTGGTGGCGATCATGGTCGCCGTGCTCGTCGTCACCCTGGTGGCCTTCCGCCGCCGCGGCCTGCTGTAGGCGCCCGCCTCAGGGGGTCACCAGCCCGAGCTCGGCGGCCAGGGCCCGTCCGGCCTCCCAGTCCGGGCCGAACGAGCCGGCCAGCCGCCCGCGCTCGCGGCTACACCAGGCGGCGAACGCCGGGTCGGACTCGCGGAGCTCATCCGACGCGGCGAGGCGTGTCTCCATCGAGGCGTGGAACGCCCCGTAGACCGTCATCGGTGGCGCCGCCGCGATCCGCGTCTCGGCTCCCGGCGTGAAGTCGATGGGGATCATCATCCGGGCGAAGAATGCCCCGACCTCGCCGGTCGAGAGGTCCACGCCCTGGCTGTGGCCCGTGGAGCGGAGGATCGGCGCATGCGAGGAG
>JAZDPM010000202.1:0-4814 GCA_043797725.1 Chloroflexota bacterium | reverse complement strand
GTCCTGCTCCTCGGCGCGATCCTGGCGGCCGCCCTCGTCTTCGGCGTGACCATGGTCCTGCCGATCGGCGGGGCCGACATGCCGGTCGTGATCTCGCTCCTCAACGCGTTCACGGGCACGGCCGTGGCGATGGCCGGCTTCGTCCTGGACAACCCGGTGCTCATCATCTCCGGCGCCCTCGTGGGCGCGTCGGGCGGCATCCTGACCAAGCTCATGGCCGACGCCATGAACCGCTCGATCGCGAACATCATGATCGGCGGCTTCGGCGGCGGCGAGGGGACCCACGCGGCGGGCGCCGGCGGCGTGGGCGGCTCGGTCCGCGCCATCGGCGCCGACGACGTGGCGATCCAGCTGGTCTACGCGAGCAACGTGATCGTGGTGCCGGGTTACGGCCTCGCCGTGGCCCAGGCCCAGCACGCGGTCCGCGAGCTGGCCGAGCTCCTGGAGACGCGGGGCGTCCACGTCTCCTACGCCATCCATCCCGTGGCCGGCCGGATGCCGGGGCACATGAACGTCCTCCTCGCGGAGGCGAACGTGCCCTATCCGCTGCTGCGGGAGATGGACGAGATCAACCCCGAGTTCGACCGCTGCGACGTGGCCCTGGTCATCGGGGCCAACGACGTCACGAACCCGGCGGCCCGCCGGCCGGGCAACCCGGTCTCGGGCATGCCGATCCTCAACGTCGACCACGCCAAGTCGATCATCGTCATCAAGCGGTCCATGGGCCGCGGCTACGCCGGGATCGACAACGAGCTGTACGTCAACCCCAAGACGGGGATGCTCTTCGCCGACGCCAAGGCGGGCCTCGCGGACCTCGTCGCCGCGGTCAAGGCGCTGTAGGGGCGGCGCCTTGCGGCCCTACGGCGCGGCCGTCGGCGCCTTGCGGCCCTACGGCGGCGGGGCGACGCTCTGGTTCGGCGGCAGCGGGTATTCGCGCGACTCCCGCGGCTCCTGGTACGAAGCCTGCTGAGCTTCCTCCAGGGCGGTCTCCATCGCCCGGATCTGGGCGGCAGTCGCGCCGGCCGCGCCGTCGGTCAGGGCCTTGTATCGACCCTGCCACTTGAGCCAGGACTGGAAGTCGGCCATCTCCGACAGCGAGACACCGATCCCTCCCGCCTCCTTCTGGAGGGCGGAGATGGCGGCCGAGGTCTCGCTCGAGAGCCCGTCCAGGATCCGGGTGATCTCACCGCGCATCAGCGCCAGGTCGCCAGACGTCACGAGCTCCTTGAGCTGGGAGGGCTCGACCAGCTTGTAGCTCGCGAGCACGTCCATGAGGTACTCGAGCCGGCCCACGTTTGTCTTGCCCGGCACGCGAAGGACCTCGGCCGCCCGGGCGCCGTGCTTGCCGATGTTCCGGACCGCCTTCGTGAGATCGTCGATGTTGCCGCCGGCGCCGGTCTTGAGCTGCCCGACCGCCGCGTCGAGCCACTTGCCCTCCGACAGCGCGGCGCTGATCCGCTGGGCCGTCGTCACCTTGGCCAGGTCGGAGGGGTCCACGTTGAGCGCCTCGGCGATCTTGCCGATGTCGATGTCACGGCCGGAGACCCAGACCGCCACGCCGCCCCCGACGTAGGCGTCCGGGTGGGAGGCGTTTATGTTCGCCTGGGCCTTGGAGACCCTCTCGATGAGCTCGCCGCGCCGCGAGGCGTTGGCCGGGTCCTTCAGCTCCGTCATCCAGCCGTCGATGAGCGCCGCGGTCTGCTTCTGCTGGCTCGGCGACAGGGCCTCGAACCCGGCGAACGGCGTGATGCCCCGCTCGCCGGCTTCCTTCATGACCTTGTCGACCGCTTCCTTGCCCGCCTTCTCGGCCTCCTTGAGGCGGGCGCCGAGAATCATCTGCTGCTCGTACGTGGCCATCTTCCCCTGGATCTGGGCGCGGACATCCTCGCCCAGGTCACGCATCAGGTCGATGAGGTGGGCTCGGGTCGGGTCCACGAAGATCTCGGCGTCCAGGAGCTTCTTGGCCCGCTTCACGTCGGTGCCCATCCGACCGGCCAGCCAGCCTTCCGCCCGTTGCTGAAGCTCCGCCGCCGTGCCGCCGAGAATCTGCACGTCCAGGTCCGACGAGGCCTTCTCGGTCCCCGTCCGGACGGCCTTGGACATCTTCCCCGACTCCTCCTCCATGAACTGCCCGAGCTCCTTCACGATCGTGGCCCGCCACCCCTCCAGCGCGGCCGCCGATCCGCTCCCGCCCTTCATCACCGGCGCAGCCTTGAGCGTCCCCCAGCCGCCGGCCTTCTCCAGGACCCCCTTGTAGCCGAACTGCCCGGCGGCGGCGGCGAGGACCTTCTCGCCCTCTTCGGCGCTCAGCTCGCCGATCTTCGGGAGCTGGTCCACGAGCGCCCTGGTCGCATCGCTCATCGCCCCGGCGCCCTTCTCGGCGAGCATCGCGAACTGCTTCCCGAGGTCGGTGTTCTCGCCGGCGATCTTGGCCAGGTCGTCGAACCCGAGGCCGGAGAGCTTCCGGGCGTCCTCGAGACCGACCTCCGCGACCGCCTTGGCCAGCACGGCCGCGGGGTTGTCCGCTCCGCGCAGGGTCTTGAGGAGCGTCGCCGCGCCGGCCGTCGCGCCCGCCTTGCCGCCCTCGAGGATGGCCTTGCCGCCCTTGAGCGCCGTGTAGCCGCCCTTGACGGCCTGCCACCCGTCGATGGCGGCGAAGACCGTGTCGAGGATGGCCGAGACCATGGCGGCGTCGACCTGCTCGCCGGACACGAGCTGCGTCTCCGGGGTGATCGTCGCCTTGTTCGCGGTGGAAAGGTCCACGTACGTGTCCCAGCTCTTGGCCGCCTGGGCGCCGCTCACGCCCGCCCCGGCCGCGAACAGGAACGTGGCGAGACCGCCGCTGGCGAGCTCGGCGAAGACAAAGAGCGCCGCCGAGAGCGTTCCGACGCCGAGCGTCGCGAGCAGGTCCATCATGTTGGCGTCGGAGAGGGTCTCCTTGGCGACGGCCTTCTCGACGGGCTTCGACCAGATCGTGCCGCTGCCGCCCGGTGTCCCGCCCATCAGCTGCTGATGGATGGGCACGAAGTCCGTGAACTCGAGGTCGTCGCCGACAAGGGGGATCGCCTTGTCGATCTTCCCCTCGAGGTCGGCGAGCGCCGTACCGATCTCCGCTCGGGCGACCCGGATGTCCTTGTCCGCCTTGATCTTCGAGGGATCGCCGCCCACGCCCATGAAGAAGACCGCGGAGGGGTGCGTGCGGACGATCCCAGCCTCGGCAGCGATCAGCTTGGACCACTCGGCCATCACGATGTCGTAGGTGGGCGGGCTGTCGTTGGATTCGTCGGGTGGGGAACCGGGGTTGAAATGCACGCGGTCGCGGAACTCCCAGTCGCCCTTGAAGCGGAGCTTGTAGCCGACCTGGGTGCCGAGGCACTTGGCCTTGCCCACCTTGATCCGCTCCATCTCGGCGGCAGCCCTCTGGACTTCCTGGACGGCGAAGTCCGTCTCGGCGGAGGCTCCCTTCCCGGACAGGGCGTCGGCCCGGGCCTGCACCTGGCCGCCGACGGACTCATCCACGTCGGGGGCACCGGTCTTCTCGCGCTCGTCCTGGACGAACTTCTTGTTGCTCGAGAGGTAGCCCTTCGCCTTGGCAATGACGTCCTTCTCGAACGTGCCCCGCAGGGCATCGAAGCCGGAGAGGTCGACGATGTCGTCGTCGATCTTCATCGACGACGTGAAGAGGTCCGGGTTGGCGCGCGCCACGGCGAGCGGGCTCGCGAGCTTCTTCCAGGCCGTGTAGACCAGGCCCGGGTTTCCGGCGACGAGGTCCCGGATGACCGCCGTCTTCTCCGTGTCGGTCATCGCGTCGTAGTTGTCGGGGAGCGCGACGGACTTGTCGGGCGGGACGTTGCGCTGGACGGGCACGGACGCATCGGTGGCGCCACGGCCCTGGACGGGCCGCGTCCCGGCGAGCAGCGAGGTCACCGCCGCGTTGCCGGCCTGCCGCTGCAGCCCAAGCACGTGGGCCGGAAGCGTGGCCGGGGTGGCGGCCGGTTGCGCCGGCGTCGCGCCCCGCACGGGCTCGGCCGCGCTGTGGGCGGTCTCGGGACCGGGCTTCAGGCGGTTGTGGGACATGCCATCCAGAACTCCTTGGGCGCGCGGTGTGGCGAGCGTCGCAGACGACCCGCGACGGGGTCAAGATGCGGCGCCCAAGTCTGCCCCAACGGGCAGGGCACGGCGCCCCGCGGGAGCTCTCGCGCCCGGAGCTGACCAGAAATACGTGGCAGTGAAGCCGCATCAGCCAGGATCCACCGCATGGCCGGCAAACGTCGTTCGGAGCTCCTCGTCGAGGCGGACCGCGAGGTCGCGCGCCTCACCGCCGCACTCGGGAGCGAGGTCAGGACGACCCGCCGCGAGCGGCACCTGACGCAGGAGCAGCTGGCTGCCCTCGTCGGCGTCGACCGCTCGTGGATCTCGAAGGTGGAGCGCGGCCTGGGGGGCGGCGCACCCCTCCGGCTCTGGGTCGCGCTTGGCAGCACGCTGAGCCGGCGCCTGTCGGCCAGCCTTGCCCGCGATCCCCAGGCAGCTCCCACCGACGCCGGCCACCTCGCGATCCAGGAGCTCCTGCTGCGGCTCGCCCGCGCGACAGGTCGTTCCAGGTTCGTGGAGCTGGCGACGCGCCCCTCCGACCCCGCCCGGAGCAGCGACGTCGTCGCCCGCGACGACCGGGCGCGCGTGATCATCCTCCAGGAGGCGTGGAACTCGATCGGGGACATCGGCGCCGGCCTCCGCTCGAGCGCCCGCAAGACGGCTGACGCCGATGGCGCGGCGGTCCTCGCTGGCGGCGACAACGGCCCGTATCGGGTCGCCTC
>JAZDPM010000198.1:0-5901 GCA_043797725.1 Chloroflexota bacterium | reverse complement strand
GGCTTCCCCTCCCGGCGCGGCCGCCCGCATCGGCGGCACCGCGCTGGTCGTGATCGCGTACGCCGTCGCGATGGCCTTCCTGGAGTCGGCCGTCGTGGTCTACCTCCAGCGCGCGCTCGGGATCGACCCACGGGCGCTCTTTCCGCTTCTGGACCCGGCCGTGACCGGCGACCTGGCCCTGATCGAAGCCGGCCGCGAGGCGGCGACGATCGTGATGCTCGGGGCGGTGGGCTGGCTGGCCGGGCGGAGCGGTCTCGAGCGACTGGCGTGGACCGCCGTAGCGTTCGGAGCCTGGGACATCTTCTACTACGCGTGGCTGTGGGCGCTCATCGGCTGGCCGTCCTCGCCCGGGACGTGGGACCTGCTGTTCCTCATCCCGGTGCCGTGGACCGGGCCGGTCTGGGCGCCGGTGGCGGTCAGCCTCGCACTCGTCGGGTTCGGCCTCGCGGCCGCCAGGCGCATCCGCATGGGCGGGCCCATTCGCGCCGGCCGGGCCCAGGTCGCCGCGGGCGTCGCGGGCGGGCTCATCGTCGTCGTGAGCTTCACCCTGGACGCCGGGCGGATCCTCGCCGGCGGGGTCCCGGACTCGTTCGCGTGGCCGGTCTTCGCCGCGGGCCTCGGCCTCGCCGCCTGGGGCGCCGCGACGGCGATCCGGGAACGTCGGCCATGAGTGCGGTCAGGTCCAGGAAGCCAGCGGCCGTCGATGTACGAAGTCGGCCGTGTCGAACGGGCAACCCACGTAGGGACATCGGATCTCGCGTGAACCCCGCCCTCGTGGCACCCGCCAGGATGGTGTCCGTCAGGGTGTTGCCGTCTACCACATGACTGGTAGACTTCCACCAATGAGCCTGAATATCAAGAATCCCAAGACCCACCAGCTCGCGCAGGAACTGGCCGACGTCACGGGCGAGACACTGACCGGCGCCGTCACGGAGGCCGTACGCGAGCGCCTGGAACGCCTTCGGCGCGGCGACGCGCCAAGCCTGGCGGACCGACTACTGGCCATCGGACGCGATTGTGCGACCCGACTGCCCGAGCCGTACCGGTCCGCCGATCATGCCGACCTGCTGTACGTCGACGACGGCATGCCAAGGTGATCATCGATACATCTGCGCTCCTCGCGATCCTCCGCGACGAGCCGGAGGCCCGCCGCTTTGCGGAAGCGATCGAGGCGGCGACGGAGCGGCGGATCTCCGCCTCCACCTATGTTGAGCTCGCGGCGGTCATCGATGGCGGCCGCAACCCGGTCGCCAGCCGTCTCGTCGATCAACTGCTCGACGCGGCGCACATCGTCATCGAGCCCGTGACCGAGGTCCAGGCGCGGATCGCGCGCGAGGCGTATCGCGACTTCGGGAAGGGCAGCGGCCACGCCGCCGCGCTGAACTTCGGCGACTGCTTCGCCTATGCCCTGGCCAAGGCGACCGGCGAGTCGCTGCTGTTCAAGGGCGACGACTTCTCGCGAACGGACATCGTTGCCGCCGCCTGATCAGGACGGCTGGGCGTCACCGCCCGCACGCTTGGCCCATGACCAGGCGACATCGACCACCCCGGACACTCGAGGGCAACCCCTGCCCGGCGACAGCCGGGGCTCGTCTCGCTGACGACCCGCTCCCTCGCCTCGGATCTCGGGCACATGCCCGCAGCCCAGCTTCAGGCCGTGTCGCCCGGCGCGGCGGCCTCGTCCATCACGGTCGCCGCCTTGAGGTGGCTACGTTCGAGCGCCCGCCGCACGGGCAGCAGGGCCGCGATGCCCTCGCCCACCGCGCTGCCGACCTGTTTGGTAGCGCCCGAGCGCACGTCGCCCGCCTAGCCCTTCGCGAAGACGACCCGGAACTCCATGCTCCCGTGGTCCTGGACGGCGATGATGCCGGCGACGTTGGGCGCCTCGATGCCGTAGTCGGCGAAGAGGATTGGCAGGCTCCCGGCCACGACGACGGTGCCGTCGGCCTCGAGCCGGGCCTGGGCGGCGATCTCCACGTCCTTCGTGATGCCGTGGAGGGTCAGCTTGCCGGGCAGGGTGAGGGTCACATCGCCCTCCGGAAGGTTCGCCGGGAGGGCCACCCGCGTCGCCAGGTCGAAGGTCGCGGTCGGGAAGGTGTCCGACTGGATGCCGCGTCCCCGCAGCTGGCCGTCCCGCCCGTCCTTGTCGCTCTTGAGGGTTGTCATGTCGACGGTGAGCGAGGCGCCGGCCAGGGAGAGGTTGCCGGCCTCGCCCGAGATCGTCAGCGTCCCGCTGACGCCCTCCGTGCGCCCGACGGCATCGGTCTCCGCGTTCTGCTGGAGGAACGTCTCGCGGACGCGATAGCCGGCCACGCCGGAGGCCACGGTCCAGGTTCCGGCGAGGTCGCCGGCGCCGACGGCGGTACCTGGCCCAGGGGTCGGGGCGCCCGGGGAGGCCGACGGCGCGGCCGCGGTTGCGGTGGGCTCAGGCGTATCCAGCCCGAGTCCGGCGACGTTGTCGCCGGCCAGGAACGTGCTGTAGAGCGCTGCGCCGCCGACGGCGGCGACGGCCACGAGGGCGACGGCGATGACGGCGATCCGGCGGCTGTTCATATCCCCCCTATTCGCGCGGAGCGGCACATTCTCGCGGCCGTTGCTGAAGGGCAGTTGATGGCCCCGGCGTCGGCCGCCCGACGAACGCCTACCCCGTGATCCGTTCCAGCACGACCGGGCCGGGCGTCGGCGGCTCGTCGGCGATTGTGATCGCGGCGCGGACCGCGGCGGCGGCAGTCTCTGCCTGGGCCAACGAACGTGCATGCACCAGGCAGAGCGGGCGCTCCGGCCCCACGGCGGCGCCGATGGGCGCCACCCGGGTGAAGCCGACGGCGTGGTCGATTGCCTGGTCCGCCCGCACGCGACCGCCGCCCATCCCCACGATCGCCATGCCGATCGCCTGCGCGTCCTCGGCCGCCACGAACCCGGCCCGCGCCGGCAACACCGGCACCGTCACCGCGGGGAGCGGCAGGTACGTGTCCGGACGCTCCATCAGGTCGGCCGGCCCGCCCAGGGCGGCCACCATGCGCGCGAACCGCTCGGCGGCTTCGCCCGATGCCAGCGCGCGCTCGCAGGCCGCGCGCGCCTCGGCGACGGACGGGTGGAGGCCGCCCGTGACCAGCAGCTCGGCCGCGAGCTCTATGGTCACCTCGTGCTGGCGTGGCTCGCGCTCGCCCTCCCCGGCCAGGTAGGCGATCGCCTCGCGCACCTCCACGGCGTTGCCGGCAGCGGTGCCCAGCACCTGGTTCATGTCGGTCAGGAGCGCCGTCGTGCGGCAGCCTGCCCCATTCGCGACCCCCACGATGTCCACGGCGAGCGCCCGAGCGTCCTCCTCGGTACCCATGAACGCGCCGCTGCCGAACGTCACGTCCTGGACGAGGCCGGCCAGGCCGGCGGCCAGCTTCTTCGACAGGATCGACGACGTGATGAGGGGGATGCTCTCCACCGTCCCCGTCACGTCGCGGATGGCGTAGAGCCGCCGGTCCGCGGGGGCGAGCTCGCCCGTCTGGCCGATGATCGCGCAGCCGACATCGCGGACGACCCGCCGGAAGAGGGCGTTGTCGGGCGCGCTCGTGTAGCCGGCGAGCGCTTCCATCTTGTCCAGCGTCCCACCGGAGTGCCCGAGGCCACGTCCCGAGATCATGGGGACGGCGCCGCCGCAGGCGGCCACGATGGGCGCCAGCATGAGCGAGACCTTGTCGCCGACGCCCCCGGTGGAGTGCTTGTCGAGCGCCGGGCCCGGCAGGTCGGCGTCCGACCAGTCGAGGACGGTCCCCGAGTCACGCATCGACGAGGTGAAGGTGACGAGCTCCCGGCGGGTCATCCCCTGGAAGAAGACGGCCATCGCAAAGGCAGCAGCCTGGCCCTCCGTGATCGACTCGTCCGCGATGCCGGCGACGAAGAAGGCGATCTCCTCGTCGGTGAGCGCGCGGCCGTCGCGCTTGTGGCGGATGACTTCCTGCGGCAGCATCGTCAGCTCTCCTCGACGGCGCCGGAGCCATCGCCGAGCCCCGCGCCCGAGCCCCCGGCGGCGAACGATCCGATGAAGGCCCGCACGAGGCGCGCCAGGTCGGCGGCGGCCAGCGCCGCGCCGCGCAGCGTCCGCTCGTGGTCGATCGGCTCGGCGCTCATGCCCACGGCCAGGTTCGTGATCGCGCTGATCGCGACGACCCGGATCCCGGCGTGGCGCGCCACGATGACCTCTGGGACGGTGGACATCCCGACGGCATCCGCGCCGAGCACCCTGTACGCGCGGATCTCCGCCGGCGTCTCGAAGAGCGGCCCCAGGAGCGAGCAGTAGACGCCCTCGTGGAGGCGGATCCCCAGCTCCCCGGCGATCCGTGCCAGGCGCGCCCGCAGCTCCGGGTCGTAGGCGTCCTCGAGGCCCACGAAGCGCTCGCCCCACGCGTCGTCGTTCGGGCCGATCAGCGGGTTCGTCCACATGAAGTTGAGGTGGTCGGTGATCAGCATCAGGCTGCCGGGGGCGGCCTCCGCGCGCAGGGAGCCCGCCGCGTTCGTGAGCAGCAGCGCCTCCACGCCCAGCGCCGCGAAGGTGCGGATCGGGAGCTTGATGACCGCCGGCGGGTGGCCCTCGTAGAGATGGAAGCGGCCCTGCATGCAGGCGACGGGGACCCCCTCCAGCGACCCCAGCACGAACCGGCCGGCGTGGCCGGCAACGGTCGAGGGCGGGAAGCCCGGGATTTCCGAATACGGGACGGCTGCGGCGTCGTCCAGGGCGTCGGCGAGGCCGCCCAGACCGGAGCCCAGCACGATCCCCAGGCGGGGCCGGAATCCCGGGGCATGCTCGCGCAGCACGTCGGCGGCGAGCGTCGCAGGATCGATCGCCCCGTGCGTCATCGCACGGCCTCCCGGCCGAGATACTCGGGCCCGAAGCTCAAGGGGAGGAGATCGCCGAGGGTCACCGTGCGGATGACGCCGGCCAGGCCGGCGAGATGGATCGGCGTCCCGGGTGCGGCGAACTCGCGGAGCCGCTGCCGGCAGGCGCCGCACGGTGAGGGGAGGCCGAGCGACCCGTCCGCGATCACGAGCGCCTCGGTGATCGTTCGACCGCCGGCAGCCACGAGGGCGCCGATGGCCGACGCCTCGGCGCACTGGCTCTGCGGGTAGGCGGCGTTCTCAACGTTCGCGCCGGCATGGATCCGGCCCTGCTCGTCGCGCAGGGCGGCGCCGACGAGATACTGCGAGTAGGGGGCATAGGCGCGCTCGCGGACGGCGAGGGCGGCGGGGTACATGTCGTCGGCGGACATCGGCAGGGCGGCTCCCGGTTCGCTCGCGGCGCATCGGCCCGACGAGGGCCTCTCACTGTAGCGCGGCGGCGCGTCGTCGCGCCGTGGCGGCACGTGGGCGGGTGCCCGCGGGGCGCCGGAGTGGGCTGGTACGCCCGGATGCGTGGACGCCCTGGTTGACGAAATCGGTCTGCCTGGCTCATACTGCTCGTGCGGGGTGGAGCAGCGGCAGCTCGTCGGGCTCATAACCCGAAGGTCGTCAGTTCGAATCTGACCCCCGCAACCAACCCTGTCTACTGTCGTCGAGAACCCCGGCCCGCCCGCCGGGGTTCTTGCTTTCCCGGCGGAGGACGGCGGGCCGCGCGGCCGCGACTCGTGGCCCCACGTCACATGGCCCCACGTCGGTGGTCGACGTGGGGTTCCCCCGCGCGCGATGATGATGTTCCGGAAGGGATTCGACGAGGGATGGTCCATGGTCGGGCGTGAGCGCCAGCGCGTCACCGGGATCGGCGGCATCTTCTGGAAGGCCGCCGAACCAGCCGCGTCGGCCGCTTCGGCTGGGTCATCGACCCGGAGGGCAACAAGGTAGAGCTCTGGGAGCCGGCGCCGGGCCAGTAGCACCGAGCAGGCCCGCCCGCCCTCAGGTCGAAGGTATCGGCGC
>JAZDPM010000195.1:0-3238 GCA_043797725.1 Chloroflexota bacterium | reverse complement strand
CCTCTCCTCCAAGGAGGTGACGCCGGGGATGATCAAGCCGGTCTTCGACGAGCTCGCCAGCGAGCGGCCGAAGCGGCACTTCACCGTCGGCATCTACGACGACGTCACCCGCCTCAGCCTCCCGATCGACACCGAGTTCCGCCGGCCACGCCCCGCGGGCGAGGTCCACGCTCTCTTCTTCGGGCTCGGCTCGGACGGCACGGTCGGGGCGAACAAGGCCTCGGTCACGATCATCGGCGAGGGGACGGACCTCCACGCCCAGGGCTACTTCGTCTACGATTCCAAGAAGTCCGGCGGCATCACGGTCTCGCACCTCCGCTTCGGGCCGCAGCCCATCCAGTCGACCTACCTGATCGACCGCGCCGACTTCATCGCCTGCCACCAGTTCGGCCTCCTCGAGAAGGTCAGGATCCTCGAGTACGCCAGGCCGGGCGCCACGTTCCTGCTGAACTCGCCCTACGGGGCCGCCGAGGTCTGGGATCACCTGCCCGGCACCGTGCAGCAGCAGCTGATCGACAAGGCGATCCAGCTGTGGGTGATCGACGCGTTCGCGGTTGCCACCGAGGTGGGGATGGGCAACCGGATCAACACGATCATGCAGCCGTGCTTCTTCCATCTCTCCGGCGTCCTGCCGGCCGACGACGCGGTCGCCCGGATCAAGGAGTTCGTGGAGAAGACCTACGCGAAGCGCGGACAGGCGGTCGTCGACCGGAACTTTGCGGCGATCGACCAGTCGATCGCCCGCCTCTCGCGGGTGCCCCTGGGCGCCGCGGCGACCGGCGCCGCGATCCCGGCCCTCGTGCCGGACGACGCGCCGGACTTCGTCAGGAACGTGACGGCGGTCCTCATGGCCGGCCGCGGCGACGAGTTGCCCGTCAGCGCCTTCCCGGTGGACGGGACCTTCCCGACGGGGACGACGAAGTACGAGAAGCGCGCGATCGCCCACGAGATCCCGATCTGGGATCCCTCGATCTGCATCGACTGCGGCAAGTGCGCCATGGACTGCCCCCATGCGGCCATCCGCATGAAGGTCTTCCCGACGGCGGCCGTCGACGGCGCGCCGGCCGGCTTCCTGAGCAAGGACTTCAAGTCGCGGGACGTGCTCGAGCACCGCCTCACGATCCAGGTTGCCCCGGACGACTGCACCGGCTGCGGCGTCTGCGTGGACGTCTGCCCGGCCAAGAGCAAGACCGAGGTTCGCCACAAGGCGATCAACATGGAGCCCGCCGCGGAGCACCGCGACGCGGAGCGGCCACGCTGGGAGTTCTTCCAGGAGATCCCGCCGCTGGACCGCAGCCTCATCGCCCACGACACCGTGAAGGGCTCCCAGGTGCTGGAGCCGCTCTTCGAGTTCTCCCTTGCCTGCAGCGGCTGCGGGGAGACGCCGTACCTCAAGCTCATCTCCCAGCTCTTCGGCGACCGGATGATCGTGGCGAACGCCACGGGCTGCTCGTCGATCTACGGCGCCAACCTGCCGACCACCCCGTGGACGGTGAACGGCGCCGGACGGGGACCGGCCTGGAACAACTCGCTCTTCGAGGACAACGCCGAGTTCGGCCTCGGGATGCGTCTCGCCATCGACGCGCAGTCCGGCCACGCCCGCCGGCTCCTCGAGCGGCTCGCGCCCGCCGTTGGCGAGGACCTCGTTCGCGAGATCCTGGAGGCGAGCCAGGAGACGGAAACGGAGATCGAGCTCCAGCGCGACCGCGTCGAGCGCCTCCGCGAGCGCCTCGGCCGGGTCGACGGCGACGGCCAGGCGGAAGCCCGGCACCTCCTCGCCCTCGCCAACGACCTCGTCCGCAAGGGCGTCTGGATCATCGGCGGCGACGGCTGGGCCTACGACATCGGGTACGGAGGCCTGGACCACGTCCTCAGCTCCGGCCGGAACGTCAACATCCTCGTCCTCGACACGGAGGTCTACTCGAACACCGGCGGCCAGGCCTCGAAGGCCACCCCGCGCGGTGCGGTGGCCAAGTTCGCCGCGGCCGGGAAGTCCCGGGGCAAGAAGGACCTCGGCGCAGTCGCCCGCGCCTACGGCGACGTCTACGTCGCCCAGATCTCGATAGGCGCCAACGACGCCCAGACTGCCAAGGCCCTTCTCGAGGCGGATGCCTGGCCGGGACCGTCTCTCGTCATCGCCTACAGCACGTGCATCGCCCACGGCATCGACATGGGGAAGTCGATGTCGCACCAGAAGGACGCCGTCCGGAGCGGCTACTGGCCGCTCTACCGGTTCCATCCGAGCGACACGGAAGGCGGTCAGCCCTTCAAGCTCGACTCGTCCAAGCCGTCGATCCCGGTCAGCGAGTTCGTCGCCGGCGAGACCCGCTTCGCCGTCCTGGCTCGGACGCATCCGGAACGAGCCGCCGAGCTCGCCCAGCTCGCCCAGGCCGACGTCGACGAGCGCTGGCACTACTACGAGCAGCTCGCCGCGATGCAGCGCAGCGTGCCCCATGTCCACCACGACCCCGACGCGCAGCCGGAGGCCGGCGACGGCTCTCGCCCGCGCACCGCCGACCAGGGAGACGAGGCGTGACCGTCGACCTCCGCACCCGCTACCTCGGCCTCGAGCTGCGCTCGCCGCTCGTCGCGTCGCCCTCCCCGCTGACCCGGGAGCTGGACTCCGTGATCCAGCTCGTCGACGCGGGGGCGGCGGCCATCGTCCTTCCATCGCTCTTCGAGGAGGAGATCATCCACGAGGAGATCCAGCTCAACCGGTCCCTCGAGGCCGGGTCGGAGCAGTTCGCGGAGGCGCTCGACTACTTCCCGAACATCGAACCGTTCGCAGGCGTCGGGGACCAGTACCTGGCCCGCCTGGGGCGGATCAAGGCCCGGGCGGGGGTCCCCGTGATCGCCAGCCTCAACGCCGCCACCCCGGGCGGCTGGGTCCGTTACGCGGGGCTCATGCAGGATGCGGGGGCCGACGCGCTCGAGCTCAATCTCTACCACCTCGCGGCCGACCCCACGAGGACCGCAGCCGACATGGAGGCGGTGGATCTCGGGCTCATCGCGGCGGTCCGCGACGCGATCACGATCCCGCTGGCCGTCAAGCTGAGCCCCTACTATTCGGCCCTGGCGAGCTTCGCCCGCCAGGCCATCGACCACGGCGCGGACGGGCTGGTCCTCTTCAATCGCTTCTACCAGCCGGACTTCGACCTCGACAGCTTGGAGGTCGTGCCCCGACTCGAGCTCAGTCTGCCATCCGAGCTGCGCCTGCCGATGCGCTGGACGGCGATCC
>JAZDPM010000161.1:0-3934 GCA_043797725.1 Chloroflexota bacterium | reverse complement strand
GCCGCCGCCAAGGAGGATGGCCGCCAGATCTCCCGTGCGCACACGGTCATCGATCACGGTGCCCAGGACGGCGTGGAGAACTTCGTCACGATCGTCGGCGGCAAGGTCACGACGTTCCGCCGGATGGCCGAGGACACCGTCGACGTGGTGTGCGGCAAGTTGGGCGTCAGCGAGCCGTGCACCACCGCCGACGAGATCCTGCCGAACCAGGTCCCCGGGAAGACGTACTGGCTGGGCCATCGGTTGGCCGACCACGAGGCGGAGGGCGGCGGGGATGCCCACCTCCTGTGCGAATGCGAATTCGTGACCCGGCCCATGCTGGACGCCTTCCTCGACCGGCATCCGGGCAGCTCGCTCGATGACGTCCGGCGCGGCACGGGCCTCGGGATGGGGCCCTGCCAGGGTGGCTTCTGCACGTTCCGGGCCGCCGGTGTCGTGGGTGAACGGGCGGGGCATGCCGGTGCGACGGATGTCGCCGAGCAGGCGGATCGGGCGATCCTCGGCTTCCTCCGGGAGCGCTTCAAGGGAACGCGGCCCATCGTGGTCGGCCGCCAGCTGCAGGAGCACTGGATGATCTCCGGCGTCTATGAAGGTGGGCTGGGGGTCGAATCGCTGATCGAGCACGAGACGCCCGAAGCGTCCCGGGAGGTGGCCGGTGCCTAGCGCTGACGTCGTCGTCATCGGAGCGGGCCTCGCCGGGCTGACGGCTGCCATCGCGGTGGCCGAGTCCGGGGCCCGCGTCATCGTCCTGGCCAAGGGTCACGCCGCCACGCACTGGGGACCGGGCGGAATCGACGTCGCCGGGATCCCGGCCGCGTCGACGCCGCGCGATGGCATCGGGCGCCTGGCCGGTCAGCCCGGCCATCCATACGCATTCCTCGGCGACGACGTGGCTGGGGCCCTCGACTGGATCCGCCCGCACCTTGCGGCCGGGGGCGTCGAGTACGTCGGCGACCTCGACACGCCGCTCCAGCTCGTCCCCACGTCCATTGGCGGGACGCGCCGCGCCGCGATACTGCCGGCCGGGCAGGCAGCGGCCGTTTCGCCATGGGCGGCCGGCGAGCGCCTCATCATCTGCGGCGTCGCCGGCTTCAAGGACTTCTGGCCAGAGGCGATCGCGGCCAGCCTTTCCCGGGAACGCATCTGGGAGGGTGGGAATCGGCCGGCGTCGGTGACCCCGGTCAGCGTCGCCCTGCCTGGCCTCGCCGACCGGCACAACCTCAACGGGCCCGAGATCGCCCGTCGTTTCGACGATCCGGCCTGGCGGGCCAAGGCGATCGAGGCAATTGCGCGCGCGATCGCGTCGCTGCCCGGCTCGGGCGGTCGGGTGGCCCTGCCCGCCGTCCTCGGGATCCGGGAGCACGCGGCCGTCCTCGCGGCGATGCAGCAGGGCCTCCCGGCGGCACCGTTCGAGATGCCGCTCGTGCCCCCGAGCGTGCCGGGGATGCGTCTCTACACGGCGCTTCGCGCGGCGGTCATGCGGGCCGGTGGGCGCGTCCAGGTCGGCGAGATGATCGAGCGGGTCGAACATGACGGGCGCCAGGTGACGGCGGTCGTGTCCGCCGCCGCCGCCCGGACGTACACGGTTCGAGCCGGCGCGCTGGTCCTCGCCACCGGCGGGATCGCCGGCGGCGGGCTGGTGGCCGATCGCGACGGCCAGCTCCAGGAGACCCTCCTTGGACTCCCCGTGGAGGCCCCCCCGGTGGACGACTGGCTCTCCATGGATGCGTTCGACCCGGCGGGTCATCCGCTCGAGAAGGCGGGGATCCGCACCGACGGCGAGCTGCGGCCGGTGGCTGCGGACGGGGCGTCCCTGTTCGACAACGTCCGCGTGGCCGGGAGCCTGCTCGCCGGCCAGCGGTACATCCGGGAGCGTTGCGGCGACGGCGTCGCGCTCACCAGCGGATGGCGGGCGGCGCGATCGCTCACCGCGGTCCCGGCCGGGCACGCCGCAGAGCCGGGGAGCCAGCGACCATGACGATTGCCGAGCTGATCATGGATGCCTCGGAAGAGGCCGTGGGGTACTCGTCCGACGAGTGCCTCAAGTGCAACGTCTGCCTCACGGTCTGTCCGGTAGCCCGGGTCACGGACCTGTTCCCGGGACCGAAGTACGTCGGCCCGCAGGCGCAGCGGTTCCGGACAGGTCGGGCCCAGCCTGTGCAGATCAAGGGGATCGAGATCGCCCCGTCGCCGGACAAGACCGTCGACTGGTGCTCGGGCTGCGGCTGGTGCACCACGTCGTGCCCGGCCGGCGTCAAGATCGCCGAGATGAACAGCCAGTCCCGGGCGCGGATGAAGGCGGGCAAGCGGCCCAGGCTTCGCGACTGGGGCCTGGGCCAGACCGACCTCGTCGGCCAGATGGGCGTTCTCTTCTCGCCGATCACGAACAGGGTCCTCTTCAACGGGCCGATCCGCACGATCATGGAGTGGACGGTCGGGATCCACCGCGACGCACCGTTCCCCAAGTTCGGGAAGCGGACGCTCCAGTCGACCTGGAAGCGGCGCCAGAAGCTCCTCGGCCCGCGGCCCCTCCCGGGGCCGGACAAGGCGGTCGTCTACTTCCACGGCTGCTCGGCCAACTACTACGAGCAGCACGTGGCCGACGCGGCGATCGCGATCCTGAAGCGCAACGGATTCGAAACGATCATCCCCGAGCAGGTCTGCTGCGGCCTGCCGATGATCAGCAACGCGCTCTACGCCGACGCCCGCAACAAGGCCCGCAAGAACATCGACGCGCTGGTCGGGTACGCCCGCCAGGGGTACCGGATCATCGGCACCTCGACCTCCTGCACGCACACGATCAAGGCCGAATACCACGAGATGCTCGACGTCAAGGACGACGATGCGACCGTGGTGGCGAACGCGACGTGGGACATCTGCGAATTCCTCCTCGATCTCCACGAACAGGGCAAGCTCGACACGCGGTTCGGCCGGCTCGACGAGGACCTGCCGTACCACGCCCCGTGCCAGCTCCGATCCCACGGGATCGGCCTGCCGGCAATGGAGCTCTTCGCCCTCGTGCCCGGGCTCCGCGCGGCCGACATGGACCACGACTGCTGCGGAATCGCGGGCACCTACGGGATGAAGAAGGAGAAGTACCCGATCGGCATGGCGGTCGGCGCCCCGCTCTTCGAGAAGATCAAGGCCAGCGGCGCCTCCGAAGCTGCCTGCGACTCGGAGACGTGTCGCTGGCAGATCGAGAAGGCGACGGGGACCCGCACCCGGCACCCGATCGAGATCCTGCTCCAGGCCTACCGTGTCGGCGATGCGGCGGGTGAGTCGAAGCCCGGGCCGCTCGCGACCGGCGGGACATGAGCACGGATGAGGGCCTCGACGGCGCCCCGGCGCTCGGCGGACAGCACTCGGTGAAGGTCACCGACGGACCCGGGAGCTTGCCGCGTAGATGGCCGGCGACGAGATGCGAATCGCGGCCGCCGCCGGCGTAGGGTCCCGCTCTTCGCGGCGATCCCGAATGCCGCGCCTGAGCGCCGCGTAGGATTGCGCCATGGATCCCCTCGTCGGCATCGTCGTCGTCAGCCACTCCGCGCAGATCGCCGCGGGGACCGTTGAGCTCGCCCGCCAGATGGCGGGCGACGACCTTCGAATCGAGGCCGCCGGCGGAGCAGCCGACGGATCGCTCGGCACGGACGCCGCGGCCATCATGGCGGCCATCACGGCCGCGGACGGCGGCGCCGGCGTCCTCGTGTTGGTGGATCTCGGCAGCGCCGTGCTGGCCACGCAGACCGCGCTCGAGATGCTGGGTGATGACGTCGCCACTCGCGTCCGGCTCTCCGGCGGGCCGCTCGTGGAGGGCGCCGTGGTGGCGGCCGTCCAGGCGAGCGTCGGCGACGACCTCGCCGCGGTCCTCGCGGCGGCGGAGGAGGCCGCCAGCCTGCCCAAGATCCCCGGGTGAGCAGGACCGCGGCGGCGGGCG
>JAZDPM010000155.1:0-2311 GCA_043797725.1 Chloroflexota bacterium | reverse complement strand
GGCGGCTCGGTCTCGGCGACCACGCGCTGGGTGCCGTCCGACGAGCCGGCGTCGGCATTGACGAGGAGGGGCCGCAGGTCGGCGAAGTACTGGACGAGCCCGGCCTGCGCCGCCCGGGTCACGTGCCCGATCGTGGTCGCGTTCTTGAAGCTCGGGATTCCGACCACGAGATCGACCGAGCCGAGGCGTTCGATCACCGCGGTGATCGCTGGCGTCAGGACGGTGGAGGCCACCTCGTCACCCTACCACGGGCGCACGTGGGGCCGCCCGACTGCCTCAGCGGCGCGAACGCCGTCGCCCGAACCCGTGCGTGCGCGGCGCGAACGCCGTCGGCCGGGCCCGAGCGTGCGCGGCGCGCAATGATTCCTGCCCCACCGGCCCATTTGGCCCCTCTCGGGCACGCGGCCGAGCGTGCTGCGCACGAATCCTCGCGGACGGCGGCCTGAACGGGCAGTCCCGGCAGGATTCATGGCGTGGTACGCAATCTCGCGCGGTTGCGGCCCGTGGAGTTGACCGGCCGTGGCGGCCGATTGTCATGGGCGGGCGGGCCGGGCGCCGTCGGCCACCACAGATCGAGCACCCGCGGCCTCAGCGGCGCGGCATGGCGATCAGCGACCAGCCGTCGTTGGGGGCGCCCGGACGGTATCGGCTGTTGGCCTCCTTGTAGGCGAGGCCGCCGAAGCCGAGCGATCGCCAGGTGATGATGAAGCTGCCGGCCGGCTCGCGGACGAAGGGCGTGCGGCGGACGCGCGCCCCTTCGGGGAGGACGCTCTCCAGGATGCGCTTGCGCTCCAGGAGCGGGATCTCCAGGAGCGGCTCGTCGTCCAGGGAGACCAGGTCAACGGCGACGAAGGCGATCGGGACCGGGCCTTCGGCCGCGGCCGCTTCGACCTGGCTGACCGTCCGGGTCGTGGACCGCCCGGGGATGCGCCCGCGGCCGGCAACGTGGTCGGCTGCCTGCTTGCCCAGGAAGAACTGGGTCACGTGCTCGCCCATTCCCGGGCTCTCGTCGACGTCGAGGATGACGCCCTCGCCGGACCGCAGCGCCTGGTCCGTGAGGTATCCGTCGACGACGAGCGCGTCGGCCCGCCGGCCGGCCTCCAGCTCGGCAACGATCTCGGGGTGGTCCGGCGCCAGGTCCGCGCCGCCGGCGTCGCCGAGGCGAACGCCCGCGGCCGCGACGTGGGCAAGGATCCGGACGCCATCCCATGCCGGCTCGACGAGCGGATCGCGCAGGTCCCGCGGCTTGCGCCGCCCGAACGCCTGGGGCCGGAGGGTGCGCGGATCGGGGTGCATTCCCGGATCGTACCAGCGCCGTCGCGCATCCCGGAAGTGCCCTTGGTCGCGCGGCGGGGGCTTCCGGCCGCCCCGTGCGCTCGCTACCATCGCGCCGATGGCCGACGTCGCTGCGCCCACCCCGACCGCGCCCGAGGCCCCGACCGCGCCCGAGGCCCCGATCCCGCCCGCCGATCCGCAGCGCGGTGGGCTCGGCGGCCGCCTGGCCGGCCTCACCCCGTCGGGCCGCGCCCGGGTCCCGGTGGCGTGGGCCCTCTACGACTTCGCGAACACGATCTTCAGCTACGCTGTCTTCTCGACGGCGATCGGTCTCTGGCTCACCGAGCCCGACCGCTTCGGCCAGGACGTGGGGCAGCTGGTCCAGACGATCTGCGTCGTCGTGTCCGTGGGCCTCAACGCCCTGGTCTCGCCGCCGCTCGGCGCGCTGAGCGACCGGGGCGGCCGGCGCCTCCCGTTCCTCCTCGTCTTCACGACCCTCACGATCGTGCCGGCGGCGGCCATCGGCCTCAGCGCCCCGGTCATGGGCGCCGTCCTCTTCACGATCGCCAACTTCAGCTACCAGGCGGCGCTCATCTACTACGACGCCACGCTCGCCGCGGTCTCGTATCCCGCGACGCGGGGCAAGCTGTCGGGGATCGGGGTCGGGGTCGGCTACATGGGCACGCTGGCGATCGCGTTCCTTCTCATCGCCCTTGACCCGCCCGTGAACGGGTACTTCTTCATCTCGATGGCCCTCTTCGCCATCTTCGCCCTCCCGATCTTCCTGCTCGTCCGCGAGCAGGGCACGGGCGCTCCGGCATTCACGTGGGCGGACGCGCGCCGCTCCTTCGGGCAGGTTCGGCTGACGATCACCCATGCCCGCGAGGTCCCGGGGCTCGGCAGGTTCCTCCTCGGGCGCTTCTTCTACTCGGATGCGGTCAACACGATCATCGTGGTGATGAGCGTCGTGGCCGTGCGGGCGGTGGGGCTCACCGAGCAGCAGTACCTCATGGTCACCGTGCTGCTGACCGTCGTG
>JAZDPM010000153.1:0-2043 GCA_043797725.1 Chloroflexota bacterium | reverse complement strand
GAGCTGCGAACCTTCGCCACCGAGGCCGAGGTCTACGCGTTCCTGGGCCTGGCCGAGGTGCCACCCGAGCTGCGCGAGGACCGGGGCGAGGTGGAGGCCGCCCGCGAGGGGCGCCTCCCTCGTCTCGTGGAGCTGGCCGATCTGCGGGGCGACTGCCACGCCCACTCGGACTGGTCCGACGGGATCCACTCGGTCGAGCAGATGGCGGAGGCGGCCCGGGCCCGCGGCTACGGTTACCTCGTCCTGACCGACCATTCCCACGGCCTGGCGATCGCTCGCGGTCTCACGCCGGAGCGCGTGCGCGCGCAGCGGGCGCTCATCGGCGAGCTCAACGCGCGGTTCGCACGCGAGGAGGCCGAGGGGACGGCCCCGGCGGCCACCCCGCCCGGCGGTCGCCTTCCCGCGGTCACCCCGCCCGGCGGCTTCCGGCTCCTGCACGGCTGCGAGCTGGAGATCCGGGGGGACGGGTCGCTCGACTTCGACGACGAGCTGCTCGCGTCGTTCGACGTCGTCGTCGCGGCGCTCCACCAGGGGCGGCGCCAGCCGCGGGCGCAGCTGACGGCCCGGGTCCTGGGCGCCATCGCGAGCCCGCACGTGGACGTCATCGCGCATCCCGCGGGCCGGATGCTCGGCGAGCGGTCGCGCGACGACCTCGACCTTGCATGGGACGAGATCTTCGCCGCCTCCGCGGCCACCGGGACGCTCCTGGAGATCGACGGGTCCGATCACCGCCTCGACCTGGCGCCCGAGCGCGCGCGGCTGGCGGTCGCGGCCGGCTGCCTGCTCACGATCGACTCGGACGCGCACCGGACCGAGGAGCTGGCCGGGATCTCCTGGGGGGTGGCGCAGGCGCGGCGGGCCTGGGTGGAGCCGGCGGTCGTGGCGAACACGTGGTCGAGGGAGTCGCTGCTGGCGTGGGTCGCGGGCAAAGCGGAGCGGATCGCGGGCCGGCCGGGCGGCGTCGCATGAGCCGGGTCCCGCGTTTCCGCAACCCGCTCCGGCGGCCCGCGCCGCCGCTCGCCAGCGGGGCGCCCGGTCACCCGCTTCCCCAGGCCCCCCGGCGCCCCGGTCGCACGCTGGTCCCCGGCCCGGCTCTCCATGGAGCGCCCGGGCGGCCACTGAGCTCCGGCCCGGCGGGCGCGGCGGGTGCGGGCGCCGGCGGCGCCGGCCGTCCCATGAGCGCCGGCCGGCTCGGGGTCGCCGGCCGGATGGCCGCCGAGCCCACCTGGGAGCTGGTCATCCTCGCGGTCGCCCTCTCCGCCATCGGCCGGCTCGCCGAGGGTCCGGCCCTCTGGATCGCCGCGCTCCTCGCCGCCGTCGCCCTGGGCCTCGCGGCCCTGGAGATTCTGGGGACCGACGAGGCCCTGCCGGGCGTCGCCGACCTCGGCGTCCCGGTGGAGGCGCTCCTCCTCCCTGCGGCGACCGGGATCGGGGCCGTGGCCGCCATCCACCTGGTCCCCGTCGGGCTCCTCCTCGTCCCCGCCCTGGTCGTCGTCGGGTCCCTGGCGGCCTCGTCGATCGCGATCGAGCGACGGATCCTCGCCCGGCCCAGCGGGCCCACGGCCGCCGACCGGACCGCCCTTCTGGGTCTCGTGGTGCTGGTCGCATTCCTGGCCTTCACCGGGATCGCCGCGGCCATCCCCGGCGCGCTCGTGGAGCCGCCGCCGACCGGCGTCGAGACCCCTGTGCCGGGCCTCGCCCTGGGGGGACTGGCCCTGCTTGCCGCGCTTGACGGCCTCCTGGCCGGGATCCTGGGGTACCGCATGGCCGCCCTGCAGGGGTCCACGCTCCGCGGCGCGCTGGCGGCAGCCGTCTCGTACGCAGCCGTCATCGCCATCGCCGCGGCGGCGCTGCGAGCCATGAGCCTGCCGCGTCTCCTGGGACCCGCGCTCCTGACCCTGGTCCTCTACCTGTGGAGCGCCTACCGCGGCGTCCCGCGGGGCACCCGCCGCGACGCGCGCTGGGCCTGGGAGATGCTCCTGCTCGGTGCGCTCGGAGCGCTGGTCGTGCTCTGGAACCTGGTGGCGCAGGGCTGACGGCGGC
>JAZDPM010000121.1:0-2080 GCA_043797725.1 Chloroflexota bacterium | reverse complement strand
GCCGGGCCTGTCGCTCTGGATCGCGCGGGGCCGAAGCCGCGGACGTCACGGGAGCTGCTTGAAGACCTCCTCGGCGAGCGAGGGATCGCCGCCCATGGAGAGGACGTAGAAGACGATGTCGCCCTTGACGTAGAAGTAGGCGCCGAAGCCGGCCGCGCCCGACCCGTAGACCTGCTTGCCGCCGACGGTCGTCTTCTCCGCGTCGGCCGAATCCTGGGTCACCCAGGCCAGCATCTTGTCGGAGGGAGCGCCCTTGACCTGGAGCGCCATGACCATGCTCCCGGCGGCCGTCGGGTCGACCGGGCTGGCGAGCGCCATCCTCACGTCGCCCAGGGACTTGCCGTTGTCCGCGAGAAACTTCGTGAAATCGTCGCCCTCGCCGATCGGGAGCGCGCCCGGGATCGATGCGCCGTCGAAGCTCACCTTCTCGAACTTGATTCCGCCGGCCTCGCTGGGCAGCAGGGCCTCGAGGTCGCCGGCGGCGCCCGGGGCCAGGCTCACGTCAGGGCCCTGGGTATCGGTGGGCTCCTGGGTCTCGGTGGGCGCCTCGGTCGCCCCCGGCGCCTCGGTCGGGGTCTGCGTCGCCCCCGGAGCCTGGGTGGCCCCCGGAACCTGGGTGGCCGAGCCGCCGCAGGCGGCGACGAGAAGAAGAGTGGCAAGCACGCCAGCAAGAGCCCTGCGATCGACGGTCATGTGGTCCCCTCCCAGAAAGATTCCGCGCCGGATGGCAGGCGGATTGTAGACCGCGCTTCGATTCCCCCCCGACATCCCCCGACAGGGCCATGGAGGGTCCGGGTGGCCCTGCCTGGCTGGCGGGGTCGGGGTGGACCCCTGCGGCCGGGACCGGTATGATTCCCGCAGCATGCAGTCTGCATAGGATCTATGCAGTCACCGAACCGCGGGAAGGGACCACGACGGGATGGACGCGACGGAGATCACGGCGGCAGTCGCCGCGCGCGAGGCGGTGGACGCCCCGTTCGTCAACCTGCGCGATCCCGCGCAGCGCCTGGGCCCCGACGGGAAGCCGGCGGTCAGCCGCCGGGCCCCGCTCTGGGAGGACGTCCCCGACGAGAAGTGGAACGACTGGCGCTGGCAGCTCTCGAAGCGCCTGAACACGCTCGAGGAGCTGGAGCAGGTCCTGAATCTCACCGAAGATGAGCGGGAGGGGCTGTCGGCGCCGGACAAGTTCCGGGTCGACATCACGCCCTACTTCGTCTCGCTCATCGACCCCGACGACCCGGATGACCCGATCCGCCGCCAGGTGATCCCGGTCGGCTCGGAGCTGCGCGCGTTCACCGGGATGATGGAGGACTCCCTGGCCGAGGACCGTCATTCCCCGGTCCCCGGGCTCGTCCACCGCTACCCCGACCGCGTCCTGCTGCTCATCACGACCCAGTGCGCCAGCTACTGCCGCTACTGCACCCGGAGCCGGATCGTCGGCGACGCTACTCAGAACTTCAACCGCCGCGAGCTCGAGGCGCAGCTCGACTACATCCGCCGGACGCCCCAGGTCCGCGACGTCCTCATCTCCGGCGGCGACGGTCTGACCCTGGCGCCGAAGCTCCTCGAAACCGCCCTCCGTGGCCTGCGCGAGATCCCTCACGTCGAGATCATCCGGATCGGCTCCCGGGTCCCGGTCTTCATGCCCCAGCGAATTGACGACGAGCTCTGCGAGATGCTGGCGAAGTACCACCCGATGTGGCTGAACATCCACGTCAATCACCCCGCCGAGATGACGCCGGAGCTGGCGCGTGCCTGCGACAAGCTGAGCCGTGCGGGGATCCCCCTCGGCAACCAGTCCGTCCTGCTCGCCGGGGTGAACGACTGCGTCCACATCCAGCGCGACCTGGTCCAGAAACTCGTCGAGATCCGGGTGCGGCCCTACTACATCTACCAGTGCGACCTCGTCGAAGGCGCCGGCCACTTCCGGACGCCGGTTGGCAAGGGCCTCGAGATCATCGAGGGCCTCCGTGGCCACACCTCCGGCTACGCGGTCCCCCAGTTCATCGTCGACGCGCCCGGCGGCGGCGGGAAGATCCCGGTCATGCCGAACTACCTGATCTCGTACTCGGACCACAAG
>JAZDPM010000193.1:0-3139 GCA_043797725.1 Chloroflexota bacterium | reverse complement strand
ACCCCCGTGCTCGCCTGCTCCTCCGCCGAGAGCTGCGCGTGGGTGGTGGTGGCCGGGTGGATGATCAGCGACTTCGCGTCGCCGACGTTCGCCAGGAGGCTGAAGAGCTTCACGCTGTTGATCAGCGTCCGCCCGGCCTCGATTCCGCCGCGGATGCCGAAGGTGAGCACTCCGCCGAAGCCGCCGTGCAGGTACTTCTGCGCGTTCGCGTGCGCCGGGTGCGACGCCAGGCCGGGGTAGCTGACCCACGTCACGCGCTGGTCCTGCTCCAGCCAGCGCGCCACCGCCAGGGTGTTCTGGGCATGACGCTCGATTCGGAGGGGTAGCGTCTCGAGGCCCTGGAGGAAGAGGAACGCGTTGAACGGGCTGAGCGCCGCCCCGGTGTCGCGGAGCCCCTGCACGCGGAGCTTGATGATGAAGGCGAGGTTGCCGACCGCCTCGGTGTAGCTGACGCCGTGGTAGCTCGGGTCGGGGTCCACGAAGTCCGGGAAACGGCCGGAGCCCCTCCAGTCGAACGTGCCGCCGTCCACGACCACGCCGCCGATCGACGTCCCGTGGCCGCCGATCCATTTCGTGGCCGAGTGGATGACGATGTCGGCGCCGTGCTCGAGGGGACGGCAGAGGAGCGGGGCGAACGTGTTGTCGATGACGAGCGGGATCCCGTGGGCGTGAGCCACGTCGGCGATCGCGGCAATGTCCGGCACGTCCAGGCGCGGGTTGCCGATCGTCTCGAGGTAGATCGCCTTCGTGTTCCCGTCGATCGCCGGGGCGAAGCTGGCCGGATCGGAGCCGTCCACGAAGCGGGTCGTGATCCCCAGCTTCGGAAGCGTCCACTGGAAGAGGTTGTAGGTGCCGCCGTAGAGGCTCGCGCTGCTGACGATGTTGTCGCCGGAGCGGGCCAGGTTGAGGATCGTCGCCGTCTCGGCGGCCTGGCCGGAGGCGAAGGCGAGGGCGCCCACGCCGCCTTCGAGCGCGGCGACGCGGGCCTCGAAGACGCCCGTGGTCGGGTTCATGATCCTGGTGTAGATGTTCCCGAACTCCTGCAGGGCGAAGAGCCGGGCGGCATGGTCGGCGTCGTCGAAGACGTACGACGTCGTGGCGTAGATCGGGACGGCCCGCGCGTTTGTGGCGGGATCCGGGCTCTGCCCGGCGTGGATGGCGAGGGTCTCGGGGCGGTGCTGCGGCTGGTCGGACATCGGTCGCCTCCTGGGCTCCATGGCTCGAGGGGCGGTCCCGTGGTCGGCGGCTGCGGCGTCGGCGCTCAGCGTCACCGTCGCGGCGTCGGCCTGGGTTCGGCGGCTCTCGCTGCGCTTCCCGGAGAACGAAAGAGCCGCAGTCCCTGCTGGACTGCGGCCCCGGGACCCGGTCCTGGTCCCGTGATCAACCGTGCAGGTCGATCAGGCGTCCAGGACCCCGTCCTCCACGCGGCGGGGCCGCCGGCGCATCTGCATCAACCAGGCGACTGTCGTGATCTGCATCGTCGGCGCATTTTGCAGGGTCATCGATCGGAATGCAAACGGCAGTTCGGGCGGTGCAGGGCGCGCGGCCGAGCCGGTCAGGCGAGGTCCACGAGGAGCTCGCGCAGGCGGGCGAGCCGGTCGGGGCTCAGGCCGCGCTGGGCCGGCAGGGCCGCCAGCCACGCGGGCACGTCGTCGGGGGCCACCACCGAGCACCCATCCGTTCGGGAGACGGCACGTGAGTCGCCGAGCACGGCGGCCTGCACCCGCACCACGAAGTCGCGGTCCTGCGCCTCGAGGTGGCGACGGAGCCGCTCCGCGTCCCGCGCGGCCCGCTGGAGGGGGTTCTCGATGGGGCGCCACGTCCGGTCCGCGAAGCGGGCCTCCCATCGCTCGCCGGTGCGACGGGTGGCTGCGGCGGGCGGGAGGGACTCGAAGAACGCGACGCCGTGCTGGCCGACCACGACGTCGGGAATGTGCCGGCCGTCGGGAAGGCGGACACGGGAGATCACCGTGCAGCCGTCGGGGAGCAGCCTGGCTCGGCGCGTCACCGGCGGTGTCGCGCGCCGAGCCGCGCGGGCGTGCCCGACGGCTCCACCCAGCCGCGCGATGCCCGTCACCGCGAAGGCGGCCGGCGCGGTGAGCGCCAGGGCGAGCACCACCGCGCCCATCACCGGCGCCACGGGAGCACTCGAGCCGCGGTCCAGCAGGCGGGCCAGGAACGGCGTGGCGAAGACGAGCCAGGCGGCCGCTGCGGCGATACCCAGCCATGCTGCACCGATGACCGCGGGTGCGGCGGCGGCGACGAGTCCGGAGCCTGGCTGCCGGCCGCGCGACGAAGCTACGGCGCGCGGGAGGATCTGCATCACCTGATCCTGAGGCCGCGAGGGCAAAGGGCAATGGCCCTTTCGGGGCAGGGCGGATGGCCCGACGGACCGGTGCGCGCAGGCTCCGGGCGCCCGTGACCCCCCGGGATGGACACCGCTGGTCATGGCCCGGGGTGACCCCCGTACCATTGAGGATGCCTCGTGCGAGCGCGATGCTCGACCGGATCAACGGGTGCGCGCCTGCGCCCGACCTGTTCCGAGAGATGACAGCGCCTTGAAGGTCCGCGGCCGCACCCATACCGCCCTGCTGGCCCTCCTGCCGGCCGTGCTCGCATGGCTGCTTCTCTTCGCCATGCCGGTCTCGGCCTCCAGGATCTCGCCGGCGATGCCCGGCGACGGGGCCGCGTCCCTGAACCCCGCCCCGAACGCCCCGCCGCCGGTCGTGACGCCGACGGAGAAGCCACACCCGACCCCACACCCGAAGCCGACCCCGAAGCCGACCCCCACGCCGGTCCCGACCCCGCGGCCCACCCCGATCCCCACGCCGGTCCCGACCCCGCGGCCCACGCCGACCCCCACGCCGACCCAGACACCGACCCCGACACCGACCCCGACACCGACCCCGCGGCCCACGCCGACCCCCACGCCGACCCCGACACCGACACCGACCCCGACTCCGACCCCGCGGCCCACGCCGACCCCGCGGCCCACCCCGACCCCGACACCGACCGCTTCCCCGACAGCAGCTCCGGTCGCCGTCGTCCCCGGGGGCCCCGGCGTGGCGAGTCCGCGCCCGTCCGCGGACGCCGCCGCGCCCGCCGCGAGTCCCAGCCCCAGCGTCGGCCCGGCCGCCGC
>JAZDPM010000089.1:0-5771 GCA_043797725.1 Chloroflexota bacterium | reverse complement strand
GGCCGTCTGACTCGTCCTCGGATCGCCCTCAGCCGCAAGACGGCACGATCGTGGTCCCGTCTTCTCGACGGTGCCCAGCCAACCGGGTCCCGCGCGCAGCGATGGGCGGCGCACTATTCCCAGGCAGATAAAACAGGGGGTGGCGCGCCCGACAGGATTCGAACCTGCGACCTTCGGCTCCGGAGGCCGACGCTCTATCCGCTGAGCTACAGGCGCGCGATATTCACGACCGGTGAAGTCCCAGCCACGACGTGAACGGGCCGAATGATACCCGGTCGGCGCCGAGCCCACCCCGATGCCTCGAGGCGGATCAGCGCGGTCGCACCCAGTGGCGGTACGCCTCAACCCACTCGGCGCCGCCCGGTCGCTGATCCGGCATCGGCAGCTCCAGCAGCGCGACCCTGAGCAGGTCGCGACCCCGCCGGCAGACGGCCACGATCTCGTCATCGGCGGTGAGATCGACGGCGGTGACCGTCACCGCGACGCCGAGGACCGTCGTCACGAACGGGATGTCAAGGTGCTCGTGGATCATCTCGAAGATGCCCGTGCATTCCTCGGATTCGTTATGGCAGTCCACCGTGGCGTCTTCGATCAGCTGCTCCAGCCGGTCAAGGGAGGGACCTCGTGCGGGCCGGCGCGGCGCCCGGGCGCGCTTGCGGCTGGAGGGCGGCTTGGGCGCTGCCGGCGGGTTCGGCTCCGGCGGCGCCCCGTCCTGCGGCTCGCCGCCCGCAATCCGGACGGCCGCCGCCACGATCGCCCGGTAGGCGGGTGCCAGGAGATCCTCGAGGGGGCGACCGCCGGCGGAAAGCCCCGATGGCCCGAGATCCCGCAGGATCGCGTCCGGCATTGCCACCGCGCGCGGTTCGACGCGGACAGACGCGAGGTCACCGGCCGGTTCCCAGAACCGGCGAACCAGCTCGCCGGTGATCTCGCCGGTGAGGTCGGCCTCGTCGAGCCCGACGAGCCCGAACATCACGTCCGCTTGCGCTGGGAGCGCCGCGTCGGACTCGTCGATCGCGCCGGAGGCCGGCGTGCCGGCACCCCGGCCGCGGAGCGCCCGGAGCTCGGTGAGCAGGCGCTCGCGGGGGCGACCACGCCAGGCGAAGATGAGGAACGGGTCTCGGTCGAACGCCTCGGCGAGGAGGTAGTAGACGGCCGCGATGTGCTTGCAGGGGTTCTCCCAGTCCGGGCAGGAACAGTCGGTGTCGAGGTCGTCGGCGGTTCCCGGGAAGAGTGACAGCCCGGTTGCGGCGAACGCGTCCCCGATCTCGTGCGGCATCTCGCCCGCGAGGAGCCGGGCCAGGAACACGGCCTGGCTCGCCATCGCCTCCTCGACGCGTGCCCAGTCGGTGTCACCGAGAACCGTCACCCCGATGCTGACGCTGTAGGGGCGCGCCCGCGAGCCCTGGACGCGCGCCCTGACCTCGCCCGCCTCGACCTCCATGTCGATGACCTGACCGCGACGCGCGTACGCCCGGCCGCGCACGAGTCGCGGTCCCTCGTGGAAGTCCTCCAGCACCTCGATGAAGCGCTGCGACCACCACGTCTCGCCGATGGCGCCCCGTGTGCTCTTCGCCCGGAGGCCGTCTTCCACCGGGCGCGGCGGGCTCGCCGGGGGATATGGAGGATCCCAGCGGTAGGAGGACCGGCGGCGGCGCCCGAACGGCATCGTCAGCCCTCCGCCACGGCGTCGGCCGAGAGCGCGACGAGGTCGCGCAGCTCGGCGGTGGACAGCTCCGTCAGCCACGTCTCGCCGGTCCCGACGACGCGCTCCGCCAGGGCCCGCTTGCCTTCCAGCATCGCGGCGATCCGCTCTTCGAGTGTGCCGGCGCACACGAGCTTGCGGACCTGCACGTTCCGGCGCTGGCCGATCCGGTAGGCGCGGTCGGTCGCCTGATCCTCGACCGCGGGGTTCCACCACCGGTCGACGTGGATCACGTGGTTGGCTGCGGTGAGGTTGAGGCCCGTCCCGCCGGCCTTGAGCGAAAGGATCAGGATCGGCGGGCCGCCGTCGCCTTGGAAGCGGGCGACCATCGCGTCCCGTTCGGCCTTCCGGGTCCCGCCGTGGAGATAGAGGACCTCTCGCCCGAATCGATCGCGCAGATGCGTTCGCAGAAGTGCCCCGAACGCGGCGAACTGGGTGAACAGGAGCGCGCGGTCACCCTCGGCAAGGACCTCCTCGAGGATCTCCTCCACCCGCTCGAGCTTGCCGGATCGCCCCGCCAGGGACGAGCCGTCGGCGAGCATCTGGGCCGGGTGGTTGCAGACCTGCTTGAGGCGCAGCATCGTGGCGAGGACCAGCCCGCGTCGCTCGATCCCCTCGCTCGACTCGATCCGCTCCAGCATCTCGTCGACGACCGCCTGGTAGAGGGTCGCCTGCTCGCGCGTGAGCGAGCAGTAGACGGTCATCTCGAGCTTCTCGGGCAGGTCGGCGATGATCGCGCGGTCGGATTTGAGACGACGCAGGATGAACGGCGCCGTCGCCCGGCGGAGCCGCCCGGCAGCATCGTCGTCGCCGTAGCGTTCGATGGGAACGGCGAAGCGCTGGCGAAACGCGTTGGCCGAGCCGAGGAAGCCCGGGTTGAGGACCTCCATGATCGACCAGAGCTCCGCGAGGCGGTTCTCGACGGGCGTGCCGGTGAGAGCAATCCTGCGGGGCGCCCTGATACGGCGGACCGCCTGCGCCTGCCGCGCGGCGCTGTTCTTGATGTTCTGGGCCTCGTCGAGGACGAGACGGCCCCAGCCGATCGCCGAGAGCGCGTCCGCGTCGCGCGTGACGAGCCCGTACGTCGTGATGACGAGGTCGACCCCGGCAGTCGCAGTTGCGAGATCCTCCCCGCCAAGCCGGTCGACGCCGTGGTGGACGTGGACGTCGAGGTCCGGCGCGAAACGCTCCGCCTCGCGGCGCCAGTTCTCGACGACGGACATGGGACAGACGACGAGAGTGGGTCCGGACGCGTCGGCCGTCCGTGACGAGCGTTCCGCCACCAGCAGGGCGAGCACCTGGGCGGTCTTGCCGAGGCCCATGTCGTCGGCGAGGCACGCGCCGAGCCCGAGGCCGCCGAGGAGCTCCAGCCAGGCGAGACCGCGCTCCTGGTACGGCCGAAGCGCGCCGACAAAGCCCGCCGGCGTCCCGCGGGGCGTGGGCCGCCCGTCCGGCCCGCCGGCCGCGAGGAGGGTCCCGAGCCAGCCGTCTGCGGTGATCCCGGTGACGGGGAGGCCGATCTCGGCCGTCCCCAGCCCCGTGCCTACACGCACCACGTCTCCGACGGTCATGGTCCCGCCCGAGCGTCCGGGGGCGCGTTCGACCAGCCGAACCGCCGCGGCGACCTCCTCAGGGCGCAGCTCCACCCACTGACCCCGGACGCGCACGAGCGGCACCTTGAGGCGGGCGAGCTCGTGGATCTCATCGGCGGTCACCGCCGTGTCGCCGATCGCGAGCTCCCACTTGAAGTCGACGATGGCGTCGAGCCCGAGTCGCGCGCCGACCGCCGACGCGGCCGCCGTCGGGCGCGTGGTGGCCTTGAGGCGGGCAGCGATCCGCGGGCGCCCGGCCTGCCACCACGACGGGAGCTGGATCCCGAAGCCAGCCTCGGCGAGGACCGGCGCTCCCTCGCACAGGAAGGCGTACGCGCCGGTGACGTCGAGGTCGAGCCCGGCCGGGTGTGCCTGGCGGAGCATCCGGTCCAATGGTGGGTGGAGTCGTGTCGCGCGGCCCAGATCGGCGAGCAGCCGCTCCTGCGGATCGTCGAGCCGGCGGCCGAACACGGCGAGCCTGCGGCCCGACTTCCAGACGTCGGCGGCGGGAACGAGCAGGCTCGGGTCGTCCGTCGCCTGGAGCAGGACCTCCAGGGCCCAAGCGTGCCCCTCAGCGCCATCGGCACCGTCGTCGGGTGGGACGACCCGGAAGCAGGTGCGGAAGCCGGAGTCGCCGGTCGCGGCCCGCCTGTGCCATGCCGTGACGGTCCCGGCCAGGGCGCGAACCTCGTGGGAGTCCGGGAGGACGATGGGGCTCGCGGCGGCCAGGGCGTCGAGCACGGCGTCGAGCGGCGCCGTGCGCTTCGTCTGAGTGGCCGGCCTCGAGAAGGGCCGGAGCCCGACGCTCGCGCGGGCGACCGCATCGACGATGTCGGTCAGCACCTGCGCGAGGAGGTCGACGGCGCCGCGTCCGCGCCGGTCGAACGGACCGGCAGCTTCGGCGCGGCAGGCGGGCGGCATCGCGCGCGCCAGAGCCCGAAGCCGTTCGGCATCGGTGGCGCCCGGGACCGGCAGCCAGCGTGCTTCGAAGCCCCGGCCGTCCCGCGTCGGGGCCAGCCCGGGGAGGAAGCGCCCACGCGCGGCGAGTTCCAGGGCGAACAGGACGGTGGCGGTCAGGTAGTCGAGCGACGCGTCGCCCAGGGTCTCCTCGGACCGACCCGTCCTGGCGAGAAGAATGGGGATCGCCGCGCCCGGGTCGAACGCGAGGGTCGGGACCGTCCAGGGTTTGACGCCGGCCGGCACCGCGCCACCGGGTGGCGGCGCCGCGGCGATGCGTGGAGAAGGCCAGGGGTCTGCCTTGCTACCCGGGAGCCAGAGGGCCAGCCGGCCCGGTCGAGCGCGGCCGACTAGGTCGGCGCCGCCGGCGGTCTCGGCCTCGATGGCGCGCGCCACGCGGTCGGCCGGGGCGGCCCACGGGTGGGGAGGCGCCTTGGGTTTCCGCCGTGCCGTCCGGCGCCGGTGCGCCTCGAAGGCCGCGGCATCCTCGGCCCAGAGGTGCAGGCGGTGGTCGAGTGCCCAGGTGGCGTGAAGTGCAAGCAAGGGTCAGGGGAGCCGGAGGAGGTCCGGACGACCGGGTGAGTCCGGCTCGGCGGGCTCGGTCGGGCGCAGCCCCGATTCGGCGAGCCACTGCCGGGCGCGACCGCGGCGGCGGTCGTCGGTGAACCGGTGGAAGCGGGCGAGCTCGTCGGGGACGTCGGCCAGCTCGTCCTTGAAGCGGCGGAAGGCTCCCCGGCCGCCGAGTGCGCGGTCGAGCCGGGTGGCGAGGCGCTCGTCCGCGACGGTTTCGAGGAACTCCGTCATGTCGCGGAAGCCGGGCCGCGATCCGAGCGAGTCGAACCTGAGCCAGCGGTCGTCGACCTGGCCGTCTTCGAGGCCGTCGGCCCAGTCGGCTTCGCCGTCGTCGGGCTCGCCGAGCTCGTCGAAGAAGTCGCTCTCGTAGAGGGGTCCGATCTGCTGGACCTCGCCGGTTCGCAGGTCGAGACGCCCGCCGGTAAGGAGCGGGTCGCCCTCCAGGGCGAGGGACAGGTCGTCGAGGTCGACGGGGAGGCCGCGCAGCGCCGGGGCCTGCGCGAGCCCAAGCGCCGCCTCGAGCTCGATCGCGAGGTCCTCGTCGCCGTCGAGGCCACGGCTTCGAATGGCGGCGATGTGCTCTCCCGCCCGCAGCGCGGCGCCCATGACGCCCTGGGCGAGCGCGAGCAGGAGGCCGTCACCGACGTACTGGAGAGTTCCGAGATCCGGCACGCGCTCGATGGCGGCCATCGCCGCGCGCCCGTCGCCTGTGTAGACCGCTCCGCACAGGTCGCGGAAGGTCGCCTCGACTGGGTCCGGGATCGGTCGGTTTGACATGGCCCACCGATCTTACGGGGATGGCCGCCCTGGTGGCAGCGCCGGCCACTGGTCGCGTGTGCAGGCGGCCGGATGCCGGAGACCCGCCGCGGGAGCACCCGAGAGCCGGGGCGCCTACGCGCCGACCACCGCGAAACCCAGGGAGCGAGCGGCCTGGCCGAGGCGAA
>JAZDPM010000084.1:0-2135 GCA_043797725.1 Chloroflexota bacterium | reverse complement strand
CAGGCGCCCGAGATGTTCACCGAGGAGGGCTGGCGCGTCGACGGGACCGAGATGAAGGTTCGGATCGACTTCGGCGTCGCGGGCCTGGACTACCGCGGCGCGGTGACCAACGCCGGGACCAGCTAGCCCCGAGACCTGACGCGCCCCACCGGCCCGCCCTCGCAAGGGGCGGGCCTTTGGGGTCAGAGACCACGCAGGCGGGCCCGGCTCGCCATCGCAAGGAGACGCCATGCAGAACTACGAGCAGCCCGGCAGCACCCTGACGCTGACCGCGCCGTACACCCGGACCTCGGGCCAGGGCGCCATGGTCGGGTCCATCTTCGGCGTCGCCTGCTCCGACGTGACCAGCGGAGACGAGGGCGAGTTCCAGGTCGACGGCGTCTTCACTCTCGCGAAGACCTCGGCCCAGGCATGGGCGGTCGGCGACAAGCTCTACTGGAACGCCTCGACCAAGGCCGTCTCGAACGTCGCGGGCGATGGCTCGTGCATCGGCGTGGCCACCGCGGTCGCGGCGAATCCCTCGAGCACCGGCGAGATCAAGCTGAGCGGCATGGCCTCGTCGCTGTTCACCCAGCAGACGGCGCTCGCGGACGTGACCGACAACTCGGGCGGCGCCGCGGCGAACGGGACGATCGAGGCGGTCACCGCTCCGACCGCGCTGACCGACAACGGCGGCGGGACCGCGGACGCGACGGTCGCCTCCCAGGCCGCCCCGGTCGCGCTCACCGACAGCTCCGGCTACGACGCCACCCACGACGACACCGTCGCGGCGGTGGCGGCGATCGTCACCCTGACCGACAGCTCGGGGCTGGACGGCAGCCACAACGACACGATCGCGGCGATGGCCGCGCTCGTCGACCTGACCGACTCGACGGGCTACTCCGGGACGCACGGCGACACGCTGGCCGCGACCGCGGCGCTCGTCGACCTGACCGACGACACCGGCAAGAGTGGCACCCACAACGACGTCGCCGAGGCGATCACCACCTTCACCCCGAGCGTCGCGTGGAACGGCTCGTCCGTCTACCCGAGCGCGGACGACGCGACCGAGATCGGCGCCGCGATCACCGCGCTGGCGCAGAACGAGTCGGACATCGTCCAGAAGGTGAAGGAACTCGTCGCCCGCGACCTGGTCCACGCGCAGAACGTCAGCAACATCGGCCAGAAGGTCAAGGAGGTCGTGGCCCGCGAGCAGGTCGCCGCGCAGAACATCAGCGATCTCGCCCAGAAGACGATCGAACTCGTCGCCCGCGAGGTCATCCACGCGCAGAACGAGAGCGACATCACCCAGAAGATCATCGAGCTCGTGACGCTGGCGACCACCGCCCAGAACAACCTCAAGGAAGTGACCACGCGCCAGGGCGAGAACCGCGCCGCCATCGTGGCGCTGACCCACTCCGTCACCGAGCTGGCGACCAAGCTCAACGCGGCGCTCGCCAAGCTCCGGAGCGCCGGAGTCATCGCGACGTAGGCCATGGCCTTCGACACGCTCCTCGCCTCGGCAGACCGGGCCGCTCTGAATCACCTCGGCGGCCCGGTCTCCTACACCACCGGGGCCGGGGCGATGGTCGAGGTCGTCGGCATCTTCGACGCGGCCTTCGTCCTGGTCGATGCGGGGCAGGCCGACGTCAGCAGTTGTAGCCCGGCGGTCTTCCTGCTCCTGTCCGACCTGCCCTCGGACCCGACCGAAGACGCCGCGAGCGTGGAGATCGACGGAACCGCGTACTCGGTCCGCGAGGCGCGGCCCGACGGAAAGGGCGGAGTGGTCCTGCTGCTGCACGAGGAGGCGTGACGATGACGGTGCTCCACCAGCGGGCGGTGCTGCGGAACGCGGTGGTCGCCGCGCTCAAGGCCGCCTCGACGTCCGCCGAGCAGCGCGTGTTCGCGAGCCGGATGACCCCGTACCAGCGGGTCGGACTGCCCGCGGTCAGCGTCTATACGCTCTCGGAGACGAGCGATGACCAGCAGACGGCCCCCCGCGAGCTGAAGCGCGCGGCGCAACTCGTCATCGAAGCCGTGCTCGAGCAGACGGCCGAGGTCGACGACGCGCTCGACGCCATGGCGCTGGAACTCGAGCGCGCCCTGCACGCCGACCCCACGTTCGGCGGAGCCTGCTCGGACTCCACGCTGACCGG
>JAZDPM010000034.1:0-8064 GCA_043797725.1 Chloroflexota bacterium | reverse complement strand
CCCCGGACGACGCGCGCCCACGGGCGGGCTACCCTTCGTGCATGTGCCGCAGCATCCGCCCCCTGCGCGGTCGCGCCGCGCCCCCGGCCACGGACGGCGACGTCCATGACGCCGCCCGCCAGTTCGTCCGTAAGGTCGCCGCGACGCGCGCGCCCGCACTCCGCGACGCGGCCGCCTTCGACGCCGCGGTCGAGGAGATCGCAGCCTCCACGTCTCGGCTCCTCGTCGCCATGGGCGCGCCCATCGTCCCCGGGCATGACGCCGCCCTCGGCGTGGCCGCCCCGATCGCCACACAGAGCGCCGGCGCCCGAGGACAGGGCATGACCGGCGACCCCCTGCGCGCCCAGTGGGCCGCGGTGGCCGAGCGCTACGGGACCGGCTGGTCCCACGCCGACGGCCCCGACCTCCGTTGGCTGGTGGAGGCGGCCGCACCCCGGCCCATCGATCGCGCCCTCGACCTGGGCGCCGGGGCGGGCCACGCCACGCTGGCCCTCGCGCCGCACGTCGCGCGGGTCGACGCGATCGATCCAACGCCCGAGATGCTCGCCGTGGCCGCGCGCCTCGCCGCCGAGCGCGGGATCGGCAACGTGGCCTGGAGGGAAGCGCGGGCCGACGCCCTCCCCTTCCCCGCCGCCACGTTCGACTTGGCGATCAGCCGCTTCTCGATACACCACTGGCCCGATCCCTCCGGCGCCCTCCGCGAGGTTGCCCGGGTTCTCCGGCCCGGCGGGCGGATCGTTCTCGTGGACCTGGTGGCCCCTGAGGACGCCGGGCTGGACACGTTCCTCAACGCCGTGGAGCTGCTCCGCGACCCCACCCACGGCCGGTCGCTCCGGGCGTCGGAATGGCTGGCGGTGATCGCCGGGGCCGGCTTCCGCGGCGACATCGCGCGGGAGTGGCGCTTCCGCCACGACACGGAGGACTGGCTCTCTCGGGCCGCACCCCTCCCGTGGCGCGCCGACGCCGTCCGCCGGATGCTGCGCGAGGCCCCGGAGGCGGCCCGCGCGGCGTTCGAGATCGCCGCCGACGGTTCCGGCTTCACGGTGGGCGCGGTCGTGGTCGCGGCGGCGCTGCCGGGCTGACCGGAGGCCCGCGCGGGGCTCACGGGCGCGGGGCTCACGGGCGCGGGGCTCGCCGGCGAAGGCCGCCACGCCGGCAGCCCGGAGATCAGGTGCGGGGTGCCCCTGCGTCGCCCGCCGCTGGGTCGGCCTGCCGGGGTGCCCCTGCGTCGCCCGCCGCTGGGTCGGCCTGCCGGGCCGCCACCGCCCGCCGGAACAGGGTGGCGTAGGCGGGCGCCGACGAGCGCTCCCAATCCCAGTCGACCGCCATGCCGCGCCGGACCAGGCCCTCCCACCGGCTCCGGTCGGGGTCGCGCAGGACCGCGATCGCCCGCTCACACGCGAAGCGGAGAGCGTGGGGCGTCGGCTCGTCGAAGAGGAAGCCGGTGCCGGCGCCCGGGTCCTCGTGGAGGTCCAGGATGGTGTCGACGAGGCCGCCGGTCCGCCGGCCCACGGGGGGCGTGCCGTAGCGCATCGCGATCATCTGGCCCTGGCCGCACGGCTCGAAGCGGGACGGCATGAGGAAGAGATCGGCGCCGGCGTAGATCCGGCGGGCCAGGTCGCGGTCGAAGCGCTCGATCATCGCGATCCGTCCCGGGCGGGCGGCCGCGGCGGCCCGCATCCCCGCGACCAGGCCGGCGTCGCCGCTTCCAAGCGCCACGATCCGGGCACCGGCCGCGGCGAGCGCCGGCGCTGCGCCCGCCACGAGGTCGAAGCCCTTCTGCGGGTCGAGCCGACCGATCACCCCCAGGATGGGGGCCGGATCGGCGGGGTCCAGGCCGACCCGCGCGCAGAGGTCGGCCCGACAGGCAGCCTTGCCGCGGCGGTCGTGCGCGTCGTACGGCGCGGCGATCACCCCGTCCGTCGCCGGGTCCCAGAGATCCTGGTCCAGGCCGTTGAGGATGCCGGTGAAGCGGGCCCCGCGGGCTCGCAGCTGGCTTCCGAGGCCCATCCCCATCTCCGGGCCGAGGACCTCACGGGCGTAGGTCGGGCTTACCGTGTTGACCATCTCGGCGCGCAGGATGCCCTCCCGGAGCAGGTCGATCCCCCACGAATCGCCGGCCGGCGGGTCCGCACCCAGGCCGAGATCCGCGACCCGGTCGCGCCCTGTCCAGCCGTGGTAGGCAAGGTTGTGGATGGTCAGGCAGATCGCGGCAGGCCCGATCACCGGGTCGTCGGCGTAGCGGAGGTCCCGCAGAAGCGCGGCCGGGCAGGCGTGCCAGTCGTGGATGGCGACGACGTCGATTGGCCGGCCCTCCACGCGGCGCGTCTCCAGCGCGGCCCGCGCCAGCAGGCCGAAGCGCCAGGCGTTGTCGGGGAAGTCGCCGGCGGCGTCGCCGTAGAACCCGGCGCGGTCGAACGCCGGTGGGTGGTCGACGAGTCGGAGGCGGTAGCCCGCGGCCTCGAGGGAGCGGACGGCGATCTCGCTCACCCCGCCCGGGGAGCGCGGGTCGCTCACGCGCAACGCCAGGGTCGCCAGGGCCCCGTCCACCGGCACGGGGACGGAGCGGTAGCGCGGAAGGAACACCTCGACCGGTTCGTCGAGGACGCCGGGGACGCGGCCCAGCGCCCGCGCCAGGGCGTCGACAACGTCGCCAAGGCCGCCGGTCTTGGCCCACGGCTCGCACTCGGCGGCGATGAAGATCACGCGCATGCGATGGATGGTAGCCCGCGCGGGAGGCGCCGGGCGCGCGGGTCGGGCGCGCGGGTCGGGCGCGCGGGTCGCCGTCGCCGCGGACGGCGGGGAGCGGTCCGGCCGACGGCCGTGCGTGCCACGCCATGTTCTCTGACTCCATGATGTCCCAACGCCACGACGCGCCCTGGTTCATGCGTGGTACGCCACGAACAGGCGGCGAAGGGCCCGTAGCCGGGGTCCCGGGCAGGAAACATCGCGCGGTGCGCAATCGGACGCCGCCACCGGATGCCGGTGCGTGTAGCCGGGGGCCCGGGCAGGAAACACCGCGCGGTGCGCAATCGGACGCCGCCACCGGACGCCGGTGCGTCGAGCCGGGATCCGGGCGCACCGGATCCGTGCGAGCAGACCGGTCGCGCTCGACGCGGGGCGCGGTATCATCGCCCCCCGTATGGAACCCCTCGTCCACGTCCCGACCCTGCCCGGCGCGCCGTTCGGGCTGCCGCCCCAGTTCGAGGGCCTGCGCCGCCTCGCCTACAACCTGTGGTGGATGTGGCATCCCCGGGCATCGATGCTCTTCCAGCGCATCGACGCCAACGCCTGGGCTCGCTACCGGAACCCGATCGCGGTCTTCGAGGGGGCCATCAGCTGGGCACCCCTCCTGGACGACCCGGCCTTCATCGCCGAATACCAGGACGTCATGCGCGCGTTCGATCGCTACATGGCGAACGGGGCAGACCACTGGTTCCACCGCGCGCATGCCGACCAGCTGGACGGGCCCATCGCCTACTTCTGCGCGGAATACGGGTTCCACGAGTCGCTCGGCATCTACTCCGGCGGCCTGGGGGTCCTCGCCGGCGACCACATGAAGAGCGCGAGCGACATGGCGCTCCCCGTCGTCGGGGTCGGCCTGCTCTACCGCAAGGGGTACTTCCGGCAGACGATCGATGCCGACGGGCAGCAGCAGCACGCCTACCCGGACTTCGACCTCGCTCGCCTTCCCGTGCTGCGGGTCCTCGACCGCATGGGCGACCCGCTGCTCGTCCCGGTGGAGTTCCCGGGCCGCACGATCCACGCCGCCGTCTGGATGCTCCAGGTGGGCCGCGTGCCGGTCCTCCTGCTGGACACCGACCATCCCGGCAATGCCGAGGGCGACCGGCCGATCACCCACATCCTGTACGTCCGCGGCCGGGAGATGCGCCTCCACCAGGAGCTGGTCCTGGGCGTCGGCGGCGTCCGGGCCCTGCGGGCGCTGGGCATCTCGCCCGCGGCCTGGCACCTCAACGAGGGCCACTCCGCCTTCCTTCTCGTGGAGCGGGCCCGCGAGCTCGTCGCCGACGGCACGCCGCTCGACGAGGCCTGGGGGGCCGTCCGGCGCTCCAGCGTCTTCACGATCCACACGCCCGTCTCCGCCGGCAACGAGCGCTTCGAGGCCGACCTCGTGCGACGCGTGGCCGGGCCGCTCTGCGCGGGAACCGGGCCCGCGGCGAGCGGCGCGCTGGACATCGAGGAGGTCCTCGGGCTCGGACGCGGCGGCGACGACGACCCCGGCCGGTTCGACATGACGGCCTTCAGCCTCGGCCTGGCCAACGGGGCGAACGCCGTCTCGAAGCTCCACGCGGAGACTGCCAACGGCACCTGGGAGCATCTCCTCGGGGCGCGGTCCATCCATGCCATCACGAACGGCGTCCACACGCCCACCTGGATCGGGCGGCCGATGCGGGAGCTCTTCGAGCGCTTCCTCGATGCCGACCTCGACGATCTCGACGGACAGTCGGACGAGGGTCGCTTCTGGGAGCGGATCGGCCGGGTGCCGGACCGCGAGCTGTGGGATGCCCACATCAACCAGAAGCGCAGGCTCGCCATCTTCGCCCGCCAGCGCCTCGTGGCCCAGCTCGCCCGCCACGGAGAACCCCCCGGGACTCTCACCGAGGTCCGGCAGGCCCTGGACCCGGAGGCGCTCACGATCGGCTTCGCCCGCCGCTCCGCCACCTACAAGCGGTCCGGGCTCATCTTCAGCGACATCGACCGGCTGGCCCGGCTGGTGCACGACACGAGCCGGCCGGTCCAGTTCCTCTTCGCCGGGAAGGCGCATCCGGCCGACCGCCCCGGCCAGCAGGTCATCCAGTCGATCTTCGCCCGCAGCCGGTCGCCGGAGCTCCGGGGCCGCGTCTTCTACCTCGAGGACTACGACATGCGGATCGCGAAGCTGATGGTCCGCGGCGTCGACGTCTGGCTGAACAACCCGCGGCGTCCCATGGAAGCGTCCGGGACCTCGGGCATGAAGGCAGCCGCCAACGGCGTCCTGAACCTCTCGGTCCTCGACGGCTGGTGGGACGAGGGCTGGACCGGCGACAACGGCTGGGCGATCGGCGGCCGCGTCACCACCCCCGACGAGGGCGCCCAGGACTGGGCCGACGCCCTCGACCTCTACCGCATCCTCGAGGAGGAGGTGGTGCCCCGCTACTACGGCCGGGATGCCGACGGCCTGCCGCGGGGGTGGCTGGAGCTCATGAAGCGCGCCATCAGCACGACGATCTGGCGCTTCTCCACGACCCGCATGCTGCACGAGTACGCTGAGCTTCTCTACCTGCCCGCCGCGGGGATCGAACCCGCCGGAGCGCCGGCAAAGCGGCGCGTCGTGACAGAGGCGGGCTGATCCCGGCCCGCCTTCGCCCGAAGATCCCCCGGACCCCCACCTGGCACCCGCCGCTGAGAGGACTCGTGGCACCGCGCATCTCCCTCGCCCTCGCGATCCACAACCACCAGCCGGTGGGCAACTTCGGCTGGGTCTTCGCCGACGTCTACGAGCAAGCGTACCGGCCCATGGTCGACGCGCTCGATCGCCACCCGGGCGTCCGGCTCGCGCTGCACTACACGGGGCCGCTCCTCGACTGGCTGCGCGCGGAACGGCCGGAGTTCCTGGCGCGCCTCCGCGCCCTCGTGGACTGCGGTCAGGTCGAGCTGCTGGGCGGCGGCTACTACGAGCCCGTCCTGGCGTCGCTTCCCGAGCGGGACCGGGTGGGCCAGCTGGTGAAGATGGCCGACGAGGTGGAGCGCATCGTCGGGCTCCGCCCGCGGGGCGCGTGGCTGGCGGAGCGGGTCTGGGAGCCCGACCTGCCGACGTCCCTGGTCACGGCCGGCTACGGCTGGACGATCGTCGACGACAACCACTTCCGGGCGGCGGCCATCCCCGAGGATCGCCACTGGGGCCCCTACACCACCGACGACCAGGGCCATCTCCTGACGGTCTTCGGCACGGAGAAGGGGCTCCGCTACCGGATCCCCTTCGGCGAGGTGGACGATCTCATCGCCTACCTCCGCGACCACGCGACCGAGGAGGGCGATCGGGTCGGCACGATGGGCGACGACGGCGAGAAGTTCGGCTCGTGGCCCACCACCTGGGAACACTGCTGGGGCGCGACCCGCTGGGTCGACCGCTTCTTCGACGCGCTCGAGGCGAACGCCGGCTGGCTCACGACGATCACCCCGTCGGACTGGCTGGCCGGCAACGCGCCGATCGGCCGGGCCTACCTGCCGACCGCGTCGTACGCCGAGATGGGCGAGTGGTCGCTGCCGCCCGACGAGAGCCGGGTCTTCGCGGACCTCCTGCACCGGGCCGAGGCGGCCGGCAGCCCCGAATACCGCTACCTCCGGGGCGGGTTCTGGCGCAACTTCCAGGTGAAGTACCGCGAGATCAACGACCTCCACAAGCAGATGCTGCGGACGTCGACCAAGGTCGCGACGATGCCCGAGGGCCCGGTCAGGACGGCCGCCCTCGACCACCTCTACCAGGGCCAGTCCAACGACTGCTACTGGCACGGCCTCTTCGGGGGCATCTACATCAGCCACATGCGCCTGGCCACCTACGAGCACCTGATCGCCGCGGAAGATGTGGCGGACCAGGCTGCCCGGGCGGCCGGCGCGACGGTCGACGGCGTCCGCGTGGAGGACATCGACCTCGACGGCGTCCCGGAGGTGGTCATCGCGACCGCGGGCCAGGTCGTCGCGGTCAAGCCCTCCGAAGGCGCCGGGATCGGGAGCTGGGACGTCCGGGCGGTGCGCCACGCGCTCGCGGCAGTCCTGCGCCGGCGGCCGGAGGCCTCCCACCAGACGCTCGTCGCGCACGAGCGGAGGCTCGCCGAGCAGGGCGGGGCGTCGGCGCCCGCCGGTGGCGTGGGCTCCATCCACGACCGGGTGAGCATGAAGGAGCCCGGGCTCGCGGACCGGCTCCACTACGACCGCTACGAGCGCCGCTCCGGCCTCGTCCACCTGTTGGCGCCCGCCACCACGCCCGGCGCCTTTGCCCGGGCCGACGCGACGGAGTACGGCGACTTCGTGGCCCACCCCTTCCGGGTCGAGGCGACCGGCGACGATCACGGCGGCGGCTGGGCCCGCCTGGTCCGCGACGGGGTGGCCTGCACGCCCGCCGGTGCCCTGCCGGTCCGGGTCGAGAAGACGATCGCGGCCGGCGGCGACCGCCGGACGCCGACCCTCTCGCTCGAGGTCCGCGTGGAGAACCGTGGCGCGGGGCCGCTGGAGGTCACGCTGGCCGTGGAGTGGGCAACGACGATGCTGGGTGGAGGCGGCAACCCGGCCGCCTGGTACCTCCTCGATGGCGAACGCATCCGCCACGACGCCGCCGCTGTTCGGGCCGATCTCGGCGAGCTGCGCTCGGGCAACGACTACGTGGGCCTGGAGATCGCGACGCGGGTGGAACCCCCGGCGGAGACCTGGATCTCGCCGATCGACACCGTCTCGAACTCCGAGGCGGGCTTCGAGCGCGTCTACCAGGGCTCCGCGCTGGTCTTCGCCTGGCCGCTCGTCCTCCCCGCGGGCGCCGCGACCACGGTCCGCGTGGAGCACACCGTCACAACCGCTCGCGACCGGGCCACCGAGGAGATCCCGCAGGGGCCGCGATGACCCGCAGTCGCCTCGCGATCCACGCCCATTTCTACCAGCCCGAGCGGCGCGACCCGTTCGGCGGGCCCACTCCGCCGGATCCGACCGCCGCACCGTTCGCCAGCTGGAACGCCCGGATCACGTCCGAGTGCTACCGGCCCAACGCCGAGCGCGGCAACCTCGACCGGATCTCCTTCAACGTCGGGCCCACCCTCACCAGCTTCCTGGCGCGTGAGGCACCCGAGGTCCTCGCCCGGATCCAGGCCGCCGCCCGCGCCCAGAACGCCCTGGCCCAGAGCTTCCACCACGCCATCCTGCCGCTGGCCTCGCTGCGCGATCGCCGGACCGAGGTCCGCTGGGGCATCCGCGACTACCAGGTCCGGTTCGGGCATCCGCCGGGCGGCTTCTGGCTCCCCGAGGCCGCCGTCGACGAGGCGATCCTGCGCACGCTGGCCGAGGAGGGCATCCGCT
>JAZDPM010000028.1:0-4059 GCA_043797725.1 Chloroflexota bacterium | reverse complement strand
GCCGGGCGTCTTCCTCTACGAGCTCCAGCAGCCGTCCGACCTGACCTACCGCGTGGATGACTGGGGCCGGCCCGCCTCCCCGGCTCGACCGCTCCACCCGAGGGCCGCGCTCGCGTCCCTCGTCGCGCAGAGCCGGCCGGCAGTGCGGGACACGACCCGGGCCGGGCGGGTCGCCGCCTGCCGGCACTTCACGCTCGACGTCGTGGACGCGCCCGAGCGCCTCGACCCGGCCGGACGCACCGTGCAGGTCGTCACGGCCGTCGGGATGCCGGCCGAGCTGGCGGGAGCCGGCTGGTCGGAGCGGCTCGCGGCCCTCGAGACGATCATCGTCCCCGCCGCCGCGGGCGCCTGGGAGCTCCGGCCGGGCCTCGGCGGACGGGCGCTGGTCGCCGGACTGCCGTAGGCGCGATCGGCGTCGCCGGCACGATTCGCCGGACCCGGCTATGGTTCCGCGGACCGAGGGATCCTCGCGACAGCACGGGACCGCAACCGAAGAATCGCCGCCCCGGCAGGACCGTCCTGCCGCACGCCGTCCGATCCGGTCGGTGCCGCGCCGCTCATGAGCGGCGCATGTTGCGCCCCCAGCGTGACATCCCCAGCCCTCCCCGCCGCGCCTTTGCGTGGCCGTCCCTTCCCGCCGGGCGGCGACCAGTCCACCGCCATCGCGGATTCCCCGCGGTGTCCTGGCAGAAGGGAACACATTGCCCCGGATCTCGAGCCTTCGGACGCTCGCGGCGGCTGCGCTTGCCGCCGTCGCCATCGTCACGATCCAGCCGCCGGCGCCCACCGCCGCCGCCTCGCCGACCACCGCCGCCTCGTCCACCGTCGCCTCGCGCGCCGACCGCGTCATCGCGATCGCGATGGCCGAGCGCGGCAGCCCCTGGGTCTTCGGCGCCACCGGTCCCAGCGCGTTCGACTGCTCCGGCCTCGTCGCCTACGCCTTCCGGCGGGCGGGCGCCCTCGAGGAGATCGGGGGCGGCCGCAACCGCAGCGGCGGTGCGCTGCTCCGCTGGGCCCGGGCCCAGCACCTGACCCGCTCGACTGGCCACCGTGGCGACGTCGTGGTCTGGGGCAACGGAGCCCACGTCGGGATCTACCTGGGGAGCGGGAAGGCGATCAGCACCCTCACCTCCGGTGTCCGGGTCCACGGCTTGCGGGCGCTGAACACGCGCTTCACCACGTTCATCAGCACGGGCCTCTCCGTCGCCACTCCTGCGACCGCGAAGGCCACGACGGCCGCGACGACTGCCCCGGCGACCGTTGCGGCAAAACCGAAGGTCGTCGCCCGGCGGACCGTGGCGGTCTCGCGGCTCAATTTCCGCAGTGCGCCGCGGGTCACGGCCGCCGTCTCGCGCGTCCTCGCCCGCGGCACCCGGCTCGGAGTGGTCCGGTCCGCGAAGGACGCGGCCGGCCGAACCTGGTACCGGGTGGTCGTCGGGACGCGGGTCGGTTGGGTCGCCGGCTGGTTCACGCGCCCCGCGAGCTGACGCCCGCCGGGGCCGTTCGGGCGGGCCGGCCTCGCTTCCCGAACTGGTAGGGGAGGGTGGATTCGAACCACCGACGTGGCGTGTATAAGACGCCTGCTCTAACCGCTGAGCTACTCCCCCGCGGGTCGCCGGTTGCTGCTCGTCCTGATCGTAGGGCATCGAGGGGGCGCGGGAGTGGGGCCGTGTGGCGCGACGTCATGTTGCGCGGGGCCCCCGGCGCCGGCTCAGGCACGGAGTCGCGCTCGGCCGCGCTCCGCTCGACGCGCGGCGACGCGTGACATCCCCGCCCCGGGCACGAACCCCCGCGTCCCGCGCCGCTCTGTGCGACCATCCCGCGGATGCTTCGCCGCCCCCGACCATCGCCGCCCGCCCCGCTCGGCCTCGAGGACCTGGAAGACGCGCCGCGTCCGCCCCTGATCTCGCGCCGCAACCTGCTCTGGGCAGCCGGGCTCGTCGTCGCCGGCATCGCCTGGGGCGGCGCCGTCCGCTTAGCCGACAGCCTCCCGATCGACATGGGCTTCTTCGCCTTCGTCCTCAAGATCGGGGTCGGCTTCGCCTTCCTGATCGGGCTCATCATCCGGCTTCTCTTCCGGGGCTTCGAGGTGGACCGGGTCGCGCTCGTCGCCCTCCTCGCGGTGAGCGGCGCCGCGATCGGGCTCAATCTGGGGCCGAGCGTGGCTCCCGCGGGGACGGTCGCCGGCACCTTCACCTTCGCGCCATCGGTCCCCGCCGGGGCCCCGGCCACGGCCGGCGCCCTCGAGTGCGAGTGGGCAAGCGGCCGCTGGAAGATCGGGGCGCTGCGCACGGCGCCCGTCGACGGCCTGCCCACGCCCCACCGGCTCACGCTCGACTTCCTGCGCAGGACGATGAGCCTGGCCGACGAGGAGGGCTCGAGCCTCGTGGCCGTCGGGAATGGGGCGTTTGTGTCGCCGGCCGGCGCGCCACCGCGGGGCGAGGGGGATCGCAGCGGGACGCTGGACCTCTTCCTCCTGCAGGTGGGGATCGATTCCACCGCAGACGACCCGAACGAGGTCCGGGGGCGCTTCAACTGGGAGTGTCCGGGTCCCCCGCCCGCCTGAGCCGCACGGCCACGAGCACCCCGAACGCCGCGACCACCAGGATGGCGGCGGCCACCAGCGACGCGTCCAGGCTGCTCTGGAACTCCGAGTAGACAAGCAGCGGGAGCGTCTGCGTCCGTCCCGCGATGTTGCCGGCAAACATGATCGTCGCCCCGAACTCGCCGAGGGCCCGCGCCCAGGCCATGACCAGCCCGGCGGAAAGCGCCGACGCGGCGAGCGGGATGGTCACGTGGCGGGCAACTCCGACCTCGGTGGCCCCGTCCACCCGCGCCGCGTCCTCCAGGTCGCGATCCACCGCCCAGATCCCGGCGCGTGCCGACCGGACGAAGAACGGCGCGGAGACGAACGCCTGGGCGAGGACCACCGCGAGCGTCGTGAACGGGATCGACAGCCCCAGGACCGCCAGCTCGTCGCCCAGAAGACCGCGCCGCCCGAACACGAGGAGCAGGGCGAGGCCCGCGACCGACGGCGGGAGGACCATCGGGAGGTCGACGAGCGTCTCGACCAGGGCCGCGCCTCGCGGCGGGCGGCGGGCGAGCCACCAGGCCAGCGGGAGGCCGAAACAGACGACGAAAGCCAGGCTGATCGCCGTCGTGACGAGGCTCAGGACCAGGGCGTCCAGGACCGCCCGGACGGCCTCGTCGCCAACCGTCGGAAGAGCGAGGGTCGCCCGGACGAGGAGGGTGACCACCGGCAGGCCGAGGAACAGGCCGGCGAGAAGGGCCAGGAGCGCCCCTGGCGCGCCGCCCGGGGCGCGCAACCGGGTGCGCGGGGCAGGCCGGGACGTGACGACGGCGGTCATCCGGGCGGGGTCACGATGCCGGGGCCGTGAAGCCGAAGCGCGCGAGGACGGCCATGCCGTCGGGGCCGCGCAGCCAGGCCAGGAACGACGCCGCCGCCGCGGGATGCGGCGCATCCTTCGGCACGACCGCGGCGTACGTGGCGACGACGTTCGCCTCGTCCGGAATCGGGATCGTTCGCACGTCGTCGCCGGCGGCCTTGGCATCCGTGGCGTAGACCACCCCGGCGTCGCCCTCGCCGAGCTGGACCTTGGCCAGCACCGCCTTGACGTTGTCCTCGCGGCTCACCACGTTGGCGGAGACTGCCGCGACGTAGCGCTCCGGGTAGCCCGGCAGGCGCGCCAGGTTGCTCAGCATCTTCGCTGTGTAGGAGGTGATCGGCACCTCGGGGCCGGCGCTGACCAGCCGGACGTCGGGTCGCGCGAGGTCGACCGGCGAGGCAATCCGGGCCGGATTCGCCGCGGGAACCACGATGGCGAGCCGGTTCCCCGCGAATGCCAGCGGCTCCCCCGACGTCAGCCCGGCTTCGGCCAGGATCCGGGGGTTGCGAGCGTCGGCCGAGGCGAAGACGTCGACGGGCGCCCCCTGCTCGACCTGGGCCCGGAGGGCGCTGGAAGCGTCGAACGAGAACACCAGGGTGACGGCGGGGGTCGCCGCCTCATAGGCCTCCTTCACGGCGCCGAACGCCTCCCG
>JAZDPM010000012.1:0-2550 GCA_043797725.1 Chloroflexota bacterium | reverse complement strand
CGACGCGTACGGTCGATGGCCGGCGCCCCCTTCGTGACCTGCGCGCGCTTCGTGACCGCCGTCCTCGCGGCTCCCAGGATCGCGGCCGCGCCGGGCCGATCGGCGGCGGGCAGGCGCTGGCACCACGAGCAGAAGTGCGTTGCCCGGGCGCCGACCACGATCCGCCGGATCGGGCGCCCGCAGCGGGGGCACGGCTCGCCGGTGCGTTGGTAGACCTCGAGTCGCTCCTGCATGGAGCCGTCACCGTCGGGAGCGGTGTAGTCGTCGATCGACGAGCCGCGTCGTTCGATCGCCTCGGCCAGGATCGCCCGCAGCCCCCTGTAGAGGCGCGCCTCGTCGGGCCGCCGCAGCGTGGCCGCGCCGCGGAGAGGGTGGAGGCGCGCGCGCCAGAGCGCCTCGTCGGCGTAGATGTTCCCGACGCCGGCGATGAAGCCCTGGTCCAGGAGGAGCGGCTTCAGGCGGCCCCGTCGGAGGCGCAGCCGGCGGCGAAACGCGCCCACCGTGAAGGCGTCGTCGAGGGGCTCGGGGCCGGTCGCCGCGAAGAGCTCGACGCCCGCCCCGGGATCCAGCACCGCGCCCGTCGCAGGATCGCGGGGCCAGCAGCCCACCCGTCCGAACTTCCGCATGTCGCGAAAGCGCACCTCGCGGCCGTCGGCCAGCGCGAGGCGGACGTGGACGTGCCGGTCCGCGGGCGTCGTGGCCGGGACTACGAAGAGCTGCCCCGTCATCTTCAGGTGGATCGTGAGGGCCGCGCCCCCGGACAGCTCCACGACCAGGAGCTTGGCGCGGCGCCCGACCGCCTCCACCCGGCGCCCGGCCACGGCGGCGGCGAAGTCCTCCACGGTCGGGTGCGAGGCGATCGCCCGCGGCCAGTCGCCGTCGGCGCCCGTGATCGTGGCGCCCACGATCAGCCCGCGCAGATCGCGGGCGACGGTCTCGACCTCCGGCAGCTCGGGCACGTCGCTAGCTCCGCGGGGACGGCGTCATCGATTCCCAGTCGTCGCCGATCTTGACGTCCACGGTGAGCGGCACGTCCAGGGCCAGCGCGCCCTCCATCGTCTCCCGGACCGCGGGAACCAGCCGTTCGACCTCGTCCCGCGGCACCTCGAGGAGGAGCTCGTCGTGGACCTGGAGGAGGAGCCGGGCCCGGAAGCCCTCGGCGCGCAGGCGCGTGGCGACCCGGATCATCGCGATCTTCATGATGTCCGCGGCGGTGCCCTGGATCGGCATGTTGATGGCCATCCGCTCGCCGGCCGCAACGAGGCTGCGGTTCGTGGAGCGCAGCTCCGGGATCTCCCGGCGACGCCCCAGCAGCGTGGTGACGAAGCCCTGTGCCCGCGCCGTCTCCCTGATGTGGAGCATGTAGTAGCTGATCCCCGAGTAGGTGGCGAAGTAGCGGTCGATGAAGGCGCGCGCCTCGTCGCGCGGGATGCCGGCCCGGCTGGCGAGCCCGAAGTCGCTCATCCCGTAGGCGATCCCGAAGTTGACCATCTTGGCCATGGAGCGCTCGTCGGGCGTCACGTCCGCGGGGTCCTTGCGCAGCACGAGCGCGGCGGTGTCGCGGTGGATGTCCCTGCCCGCCGCGAAGGCTTCCTTGAGGTGCGCGTCCCCCGCCACGTGGGCCAGGATCCGCAGCTCGATCTGGCTGTAGTCGGCGCTCACCAGGACCACGTCGGGCGCCCCGGCCACGAAGGCCCGCCGGATCCGGCGACCGAGAGGGGTCCGGATCGGAATGTTCTGCAGGTTCGGATCCGACGACGAGAGGCGGCCCGTCGCGGCCACCGCCTGGTGGAAGGTCGTGTGGAGGCGTCCGTCGGCGGCGAGGAGGCCCGGAAGGGCCTGGACGTAGGTGCTCCGCAGCTTGGCGTAGAGCCGCCAGTCCAGGAGCTTGCCGACCGCCGGGTGGGCCGGGCGCAGCTCCTCGAGAACCGTCGCGTCGGTGGAGTAGCCGGTCTTCGTCCGCTTCCCCGTGGGCAGGTTCAGCTCGTGGAAGAGGACCTGCTCCAGCTGCTTCGGGCTCCCCAGGTTGAACTCGTGGCCGACGTCGGCGTGGATCTCCCCCTCAAGGCGGGCCAGCTCGGCTTCGAACTCCCGGTCGAGCGAGGCGAGGGCGTCGAGGTCGAGGGCGACGCCCGTCGCCTCCATGCGGGCCAGGATCGAGATGAGGGGCAGCTCCAACTCCGCGAAGAGCCGGCCCAGGCCCTGCGCCTCGAGCGCCGCCGCAAGGGGGGCGCGGACGGCCAGCGCCCCGAGCGCCTCGAGCGCGGCCCGCTCACCCGGGGCGAGGCCGGCCGCGGCCGGCGGCAGGTCGATGTCGAGCCGCTCGTGGACGACGTCGGCGATCCCCTGGCTGCGCAGCGCGGCATTGAGGAGGTAGGCCGCGACCTGCGTATCGAAGTGGACGAGCGTCGGGGCGGCGTCGAGGTCGTCGGCGAAGCGGGCGACGAGGAGCGGCTTCACCTCGTGGCCCACGAGCGGCGTCCGCGCGGCCTCCAGCGCGTGCCGGGCAGCCGTCGCGGCCTCCGCTCCCTCGAACGCGATCACGCGCCC
>JAZDPM010000310.1:0-4823 GCA_043797725.1 Chloroflexota bacterium | reverse complement strand
GCCGGTCTCGGCTACGAGGAGCCGACCCCCGTGCAGGAGGCCGCGATCCCGCCCCTGCTGGCCGGCCGCGACCTGCTGGCCGAGGCGCCGACGGGGACCGGCAAGACGGCGGCGTTCGCCCTCCCGATCCTCCAGCGGCTCGCCGCCGAGGGCCTGGGCCGGGCGGAAGCGGGGACCGCCCTCGCGCTCGTGCTCGTGCCGACGCGCGAGCTGGCGATGCAGGTGGCAGAGGCGGTCCACCGCTATGGCCGCGTCCTGGGCGCCCGGGTCCTCCCCGTCTACGGCGGGCAGCCGATCGGCCAGCAGCTGCGGGGCCTGCGGCGGGGGCTGGACGTCGTCGTCGCCACCCCCGGCCGGGCGGTCGACCACCTGACCCGCGGCAGCCTTCGCCTCGACGCCGTGCAGACCGTCGTCCTCGACGAGGCCGACGAGATGCTCGACATGGGCTTCGCCGAGGAGCTGGACACGATCCTCTCGGCCACCCCGGCCGTCCGCCAGACGGCCCTCTTCTCGGCCACGATCTCGCCCACGATCGCCCGGGTCGCGGCGCGCCACCTGCGGGAGCCGGTCCGCGTCTCAGTCCGCCCGGACCGACCGTCCGAGGAGGCGCCGGCGAAGCTCCGCCAGCTCGTCTACGTCGTCCGCCGCGCCGACAAGCTCGCGGCGCTGGGGCGGATCCTCGACGTGGAGGACCCGGCCGCCGCGCTCGTCTTCGCCCGGACGCGGGGCGAGGTGGACGACCTGGCCGAGGCCCTGAGCGGGCGCGGGCACGACGCCGCCGCCCTTCACGGCGGCCTCTCGCAGGAGCAGCGCGACCGGGTGATGGGGCGCTTCCGCGAGGGGGCCCTCGACGTGCTCGTCGCCACCGATGTGGCGGCCCGCGGCCTCGATATCGAGCACATCTCGCACGTGGTCAACTTCGACGTCCCGTCGTCACCGGACGCCTACGTCCACCGGACCGGGCGGACCGGGCGGGCCGGTCGCGAGGGAACGGCGATCACCCTGGTCGAGCCGCGCGAGCACCGCCTCCTCCTGAACATCGAGGCGTCGACGAAGGCCCGGCTCGAGCGGGCAACGGTGCCCTCGATCGCCGACCTGCGCGAGCGGCGACTCGAGCTCCTGCGGGCGAGCCTGCGCGAGCGCCTGGCCGGGGATGGGGACGAGGGCGAGGACGCGGGCGACGGCCGGGGCGCCGACGCGGGCGACGGCGGGGGTTCAGCGGCGCCCGACCTCAACCGCTACCGGGCGGTCGTGGAGGCCCTCGCCGACGAGTACGACGCGGTGGAGATCGCGCTGGCCGCGATCGCCCTGCTCGACGCGCGAGATGCGGGCGACCAGGCCCAAGCCGAGATCGCGCCCGCGTTCCTGCCCCAGGACAGGCAGGCGCGCCCCGTGCGCCCGACCGGCGCGCCGCCGTGGCGCGGGCCCGGACAGGGACCAGGCGCGCCGCCGTGGCGCGGGCCCGGACAGGGGCCCCCGCCCGCCTGGGCTCCGCGCCCCCCGCGCCCCGGACTCCCCCCGGGCGGGGCGTGGGTCCGGCTCTTCGTCGGGGGTGGCCGGCGGGCCGGCATCCGGCCGGGCGACATCGTCGGGGCGATCACGGCGGAGGCCGGGGTCCCCGGGTCGGCGATCGGGGCGATCCAGATCACGGACAGCTTCTCGCTCGTGGACGTGGCCGACGAGGTCGTCGAGCAGGTGGTGCGGGCCCTCCGAAGCGCGACGATCCGGGGCCGGACGTTCCCCGTTCGCCTCGACCGGGACGTCCGCTAGCGCTCGCCGGCGGCCGGCGGCCCTCGCCCTGCCGCCCGCGCCGGGTCCCTCTCGTCCGCGTCGGGGTCAGGGCTCGCGGAAGATCAGGTCGTGCTCCCGCACGTGATCGCTCATGTTGACCGCGACGTCGTCGCCGGGCTCGGCCCGCTCGACCCGCTGATGATCGACCTCCATCGAGGCGATCGTCTCGATCAGGTCCGTCGTGTGGCCGCGGACGTGGATGCGCTCGCCGACGACGAGCGGCTCCGTCAGGCGCACCGCCGCCACCGAGAGGTGACTGAAGTAGTGCGTGACGGTCCCGATCGCCTCGGCTGGCTCGTGCAGCGTGGACATGGTCGCACCTCCATCGCAGCGTACAGTAGCGCCTTCCGGGCTCGCTGCCGACGGCCGAACGGCCCGACCTCGCGCGTCGTGGCGATGGGCGTGGTTCACTGGTCGGGCACCGCGATGGGCGGGCAGGTCGACGGAGGGAGCCATGACGGGCAGGACGCACGGGACCGGCACGCGCGAGGATCCGTGGATCCTCCAGACCGCGAGCGGAGGAGCCGAGTACCAGGTGTGGCGCGACGAAGCGGCCGATACGCCGGCACTCGTCTGCCTGGTCGGCTCGACGCAGCTGAGATACCACCTCCGCTGCATCGAGGACCTCCAGGCCATGCTGAAGGCGCACGGCGACTGGGTTCCCCTGGGCGCTGCCGACGAGCAGAAGCCGGCCGCCGCGGGCAGCGTGGAGGCGTGGGGGCGCTCGTCGGACAACCCGGTCGGCGGCTGGTACGGCCTGCGCAAGGGCTACCGGGGTCGCTTCGGGATGTACCTGCCGCCGCTCCTCGAGGCGCTCGGGCTCGCCGAGCTGGAGCACCTGCCGAGGAACAACCGGATGCGGGCTCGGTAGGCCGGGCGCCCGGCCGCGCGGTCAACGGCTGTCCCTGATACTGCGGGCGACATGTCGGACGACACCGCTGCCCGGCCCCCGGGGCGCCTGCTCGCGAGCCTCCGCACCTCCATCGGCGACATCGCCTTCGGGATGGAGGACGGCGCGGTCTCGATCGCCGGTCTCGTTTTCGGGGTCGCCGCCAGCACGAACGATCCCGAGGTGGTGCTCCTGGCCGGGGCGACCGGCGCTGCGGCCGGCGCCGTCTCGATGATGGCCGGCACGTACCTCGACGTGCAGTCGGTGCGGGACCGGGCGGCGGCGCTCCGGGCGCGTGCCCGGCGGGAAATCGACGCGGACCCTGACCGGCACCGGCAGCGCGCGGAGGCGCGGCTGGTCGCCCAGGGCTTCACCCGGGATGAGGCGGCGACGGTCGGCGCCGCGCTCGCCCGCAACCCCGACGCGATGCTGGAGTTCGTCTCCGCGTTCGAGCTCGAGATCGGCAGCGCCCCCCGGGAGTCGCCGGCCGTTCACGCCGCCTGGATGTTCGTGGCGGACTTGTTCGCGGCGGCGACGCCCGTCCTCCCGTTCGCGCTGCTTCCCCTCGAGACGGCCCGCGTGGTCTCCCTCGTCGTCACGACGGTGCTGCTCGTCTGTCTCGGGATCGGGCGGGCGCGGGTGGCCCGCACGGGCTACCTGGCGACGACGCTCCAGACGCTGGCCATCGCCGCCGCGGCAGCTGCCGCCGGGGTCCTGATCGGCCGGCTTGTCACGGGCTGAGCTACCCCCGGCCCCGCAGGCCGGGCGACAGCTCGCCGCCGTCGGGCCCCGTTCCCGGATCAGCCCCGGCTACCGGAGCACGAGGAAGGCGTCGACGTCGAAGCGCGGGCGGCCGGCCGTCCCGAGGACCCGGACCTCGATCGTGTGCGGGCGCGACGGGTCGACTGCCGTCGCGTGGAGGAGCCAGCGGCTGCCGGAGGTCTTCGCGTACGTGTTGACGGTTGCCACGAGGGTGCCGTCGAGCCTGACCTCGGCGCGGCCGCGCGTGGGACCCTTCGGCCCCACGAGCGCGATCCCCCGGCCGGTGAACGTGTACCGCATCCACGCCCCGGCCCGGGTCGAGAACGTGCTCTTCCTGCCGAGGGCATACGAGTATGTGTAGCCCGTCCAGCCCGCGCTCCGTTGCACGACAGCGCTCGACTCCTGGACGACGACCACCTCGACGGGCGCGGCCACGGCCCACTCCCCGACGTTGCCCGGGGCGTCCTTGGCCCGGACGGTGTAAGGCCGCGACGTGGCGAAGGGGATCGTGCGCGTCGCGCTCCGCACGGTGCCGGCGGTGACGGCGACGGTGGCGATCCCGTCCTCGCCGATCTCTCCGAGCTCGTAGCCGGCAATCGGCGACTGGTCGGCCGCGGGCGCCCAGGACAGGCGGATCGGGAGGCCCGTCGCAGTTGTCCGCCTGCCGCGGACGAACGACGCGACCGGCGCAGTCGCGACCGGCGGCGCGTTCTCCACGGTCACCGCGATGTGGATCTCGTGGACGCGGGTCACGCGATAGGCGGCTCCCACGACGATGTCGTACGTGCCGGCGGGCGTCGCGGGCGGCACCGTCAGGGAGAGGCTCACGGCCTCGTCCGTGCCGGAAAGGGCTGTCGGCCCGACGAAGGTGGCGGCCAGCGGAGGGGGGGCGGCCGTCACGCTGAAGGCGATGGGCTCGATGAAGCCCGGACCGCGGCCGGCGAGGAGCGGGATGGTCCACGTCGCGCCGGCCTCGCCGGCGAGGAGCCCCTCGACCGGCAGCGTCGCCCACGGGGCGAAGTCGCCGAGGGGCCCGATCCGCGAGACGTCGAGCAGGATGTCCGGGTTCCCATCCGGATCGGTCGCGGTCGCCCAGTCGCGGTTGCCCAGGTACTGGAGCGCCCAGCGAACCTCGGAGGGCGGGGCGTCGGGCCGGGTGGCCCGGTAGAGCGCGACGGCCCCCGTGACGTGCGGCGCCGCCATCGACGTCCCCGACGAGTAGCCGTAGGTCCCGCCGCGCTTCGTCGACCAGATGCACTTGCCGGGGGCGATGAGGTCCACGTCGCTGCCGTAGTTCGAGAAGTCGGCGAACGTGTCGTCGACGTCGTAGGTGCCCCAGCTCCAGCAGCTGTTGCCCCCGAGACCCCCCGGCAGGCCGTCG
>JAZDPM010000261.1:0-7927 GCA_043797725.1 Chloroflexota bacterium | reverse complement strand
GATCACGGTGGTCCGCGGCCGCGGCGACTGATCGCGAACCCGCCGGGAGCGGCGGGGCACCCTGCAGGAAAAGGCGAGGCCGGCACCATGGGCGCCGGCCTCACTGTGTGGACGGGCGGCCGTGTCGAGCGGCCAGGGGGGATCCGAACCCGACGTCAGGGCCGGCCCGCGCCCTCCGGTGCGCCGGGCGCCGCCGGCTTGCCCGGCTGGTCGGGCTTGCCCGCGCCCTCGGGCTTGCCGGCGCCATCCGGCCTGCCCGCCGTGTCCGGACGTGCATCGGCCGAGGTCTCCTGCCCGTGGTTGTCGCGCGCCACGGACGAGACGTAGGCGCCGTGGTTGTCGAACCCGGCGGGCGTCTCACCCTTCGCGGCCGCGGAGACGGTCGTGCCGTGCGTGGCCGGCCGATCGGCCGCGTCGTCCGGGTCGTCGGCCGGGACGGGCGGCACCACCTCGGGTACCGGAACCGAGGCAGGGCGAGCCGGAACGGCCTTCCCGGCGGCCTCCGTGGCTCGATCGAGACCGCGGTCGGCGGCGTCGCCGGGCCCAAGGGCGGCGAAGGCGGCGGTCGCGGAGATGGCGAGGGCCGCGAGGGCGGCCAGGATGCTCTTGGTCGGACGCATGTACTACCCCACATGGTGTTCGTGAACCCGGGCCACCGGCCCGGCATGGAGGAGAACGACCGGGACCGCCATCCGTTAGGGGCGGCGTGCTCCCCCACTGGCGGCAACGGCGGCGGTGACGGCCGCGTCGAGAAGCGAAGGAAAGGGGTGGACGAGCCGGATCAGGCCGCCGAGGCGCGCTCCCGGCGTCGCGGGCCGATCCCGCGGGCCGCCCGGCCTGCCGTCAGGCGTAGACGAGCTCCTCGAAGTTCTCGACCAGGTAGTCGACCAGCTTCTCGCGCGGGCCCGGCACGATCGCCCGGAGGCCCTTCACGAGGCAGTGGAGCGTGACGGCCGGGACCATGAGCCGGCCCGCGGCGTCGCGGCCCACCACGGCGGGCGGCCCCCCACCGGCGGCGAAGACCTTCTCCAGCTGGCGGTCGTCGAGTCCGGAGGCGGCTCGCAGATCGTGGAGGACGGCCAGGACCCCGCGCCGGATGGAGATGTCGCGCATCGCCTCGGACGCCCAGGCGTCCAGCTGCTCGTCGGGTTGCTCCAGCAGCCGGTCGCGGTACTCGGCGGGCGTCGTGGCGAGTCCGGTCGCTCCCATGCCGGTGGCGTGCCTCCCTGATCCTGAGCGCTGGCCGCTGGTGACGCCCGGAGTATCGCAGAACCCGACCCCGTGCCGCGGCGGGAGATGGAGATAGAACTGTTGTTCTATTACTGGTCCTCGATCGGCGGCCGCGACCCCTCCGGCCAGTCCTGGAAGACCTCCGTCAGCCAGCGGCCGACGGGGCCCGGCGGTTCGCGGTCGCGACCGTCCGCGACGAGGTCGAGCAGGGCCCGGTGCGTGGCGTCCGTCAGGGCCTTGACGGACTCGCGCGTCGCCCGTCCGGGAGGCACCGGGATCGGCTTCCCGACCCGGACCCGCACGGTGCCGCCGAAACGGAGCCAGCCGACGCCCAGGATCGCGATCGGGACGATCGGCACGCCGGTCCGCGCCGCGAAGTAGGCTGCCCCGTCGTCGAACGGCAGGACCACGCGCTCGCCGGCGTGAATCCGCCCCTCGGGCGCGACGGCGAGGCGGCCGCCGCGCGCGAAGATGGCGTCGACCCGGTGCGCCACCTCGACGAGCCCGCGTTTGTCCGGGCGGAACGGGACCCCGCGCCCCGACCAGTCGATGAGGCGGTTCTTCCCGCCGACCCGCATGTCGGCCTCCCTGGGGCCGAAGAAGAGGAGGTCGGGACGAGCCGGCAGCGCGGCGGTGAGCGCGAACGGGTCGACCCAGCTCTGGTGGTTGAAGCAGATCAGGGCGGGCCCGTCGGGGAGGCGCTCAAGCCCCTCGACACGGAGCCGGAGGTACGCGCCCACGGCGATCCGCGCCACGATCGTCGAGAGCCAGTAGCGGACCCGTCCCCCGCCCCCGGCGGCATTCACGCGGCTGCTCCCGGCGGCATTCACGCGGCCGCTCCCAGCGACGCCACGGGCAGGTCCGCGAGTCGTTCGAGGACGGCGTCGGCGATCTCCGCGACGCCGCGGCCCGGTGGCACGCTCGCGTTCGGCACCAGTACCACGCGCATCCCCGCAGCGCGCCCGGCAAGGACGCCGTTGCGGGAGTCCTCGATGACGAGGCAGCGGGCGGGGACCACGTCGAGACGCCGCGCGGCCTCCAGGTAGACGTCGGGCGCCGGCTTGCCGCGGGCGACGTCGTCGGACGAGACGATCGTGGCGAAGACGGATGCCAGGCCCGCGGCGGAGACCGCGGCCCGGATCACGGCCGGGTGGGCCGAGGAGGCGATCGCCACGGGCACCCGCGCCGCGATGGCCGCTGCGGCGGCGGGCGCGCCCGCGACCAGCGGGACGGGCAGCCGTGCGTAGCGCTCGACGAGCGCGGCCACGATCGCCCGCTCGATGGCGACGGGCGCGTCGGGGACGCCGAGGCGCTCGCGCATGATCTCGGACCACTCGCGCGAGTTGCGGCCCATGCACAGGTGGCTGTCCGCCGCGCTCCACGAGCCTCCCCGTGCGCCAGCCCACGCGACCCGGACCTCGTGCCACCACGGCTCGGTGTCCACGAGAACGCCGTCCAGGTCGAAGAGGACGGCCTCGATCCCGGAAACGAGGCTCCGGTCGGCCTCGCTCACCCGGCATCGACCTCGGGGCGGACCGGGACCTCCGGGGCGTCGTCCGGCGGCCGCCGGCCGTCGAGCGCAGCGAGGACTCTCTGCAGGAACGCCCCGATCCGGTCGGCGTCCTCATCCATCCCGCGCAGGATCACGCCCTCGAGGGAAGTGCTGGTGAAGCGATGCCCACCCTGCATCTCGACCGCGAAGTCGCCCACCTGGACCCGCGACCAGCGGATCAGCTTGCCCGACACCCGTGGCCCCTCCTGGGGGATGTCGACCCGGACGGCGAGGGTCACGAGGCCGGCATCCGTGGGAACCAGGAGCCCCCAGCGCGTGGCCGGCTCATCGCCCCAGGTAACCCAGCAGGCAGGGTCGCGCGAGGCTCCCAGGGAGACAAGGACCGGCTCGACCACCGCCAGCACCTTCGGCGAGACCGCGTCGCGAGCCGGCGTCGACGCGCACCATTCGCTCAGCCGCACCGTGGATCCTCCCGTGCGATTCCTACCGTGCGATTCGGGCCATCCGTCCTCCGCGAGGCTACCACGCGGCCCATGGGTCACGGCGGCGCGCGGCGTATCCTCGGCCGGTTGCACCTTGGAGGGTCCCATGTCCGTTGATCGACGCCTGCTCAACTGGGGCGTCTTCCTCGTGCTCCTCGGCGCCGTCCCGCTCGCCGTGGCCCAGGGCTGGGTTCCCCGTGATCTCGTCGCCCGTGCCTGGGAGCTCTGGCCGTTCCTTCTCGTCGGTGCCGGCATCGGCCTGATCCTGGGCGCGACGCCGTTGCGGGCGCTCGGCGGGATCGTCGTCAGCGCCACCTTCGGCGTGATGCTCGGGGCGTTCATTGCCGTCGGCTTCGGCGGCTTCAGCGTGGGCGGCATCGCCTGCGGCAGCGCTGCGGCGGACGCGCCGCGGGTCCTGCAGGAGAGCGGCTCCTTCGACGGTGACACGGGGCAGGTCACCCTGGCCGCCAACTGCGCATCGCTCGAGGTTGCGACCGGAGCCGGATCGGCCTGGAGCGTCGACGTCCACGGGACCGACAAAGGCCGGCCGACGGTCGATCGCACCGCCGACAACCTCGCGGTCCGGTCGCCCAGCACCAACGTCGTCTTCCCGTTCGGCAACCAGCGGGCAAGCTGGCGCGCAGAGCTCGGCACGGGCAAGCGGCTGGAATCCCTCGTGCTGGAGCTCAACGCCGGCGATGCCTCCGTGAACCTGGCCGGGGCAACCGTGACCCGGCTGACCTTCAACGGCAACGCGGTCGGCGACACGAGGCTCGACCTGTCGAGCGCCACCGTCGAGCGTCTCGACGTCACGGTGAACGCCTCGGATGTCGCGATCCTCCTCCCGGCGGGAGCCGACCTCCGGGGCGAGATCGAGGGCAACGCGGCGTCCGTCGACCTGTGCGCCCCGGCCGGCGTCGGTCTCCGTCTCCTGGTCGACGACAACATCACCGCCAGCGACAACTACGGCGCCGGGGGCCTGGTCCGCAGCGGCCCCGCGTGGGAGACGCCCGGCTACGCGAGCGCAGCCACCCGGATCGAGCTGCGCACGATCGGCAGCGCCGTCAGCTACACCCTGAACCCGGAGGACGGCTGCCAATGAACGACCGGATCTACCGGAGCGTGGACGACCGCGTGATCGCCGGCGTATGTGGAGGCCTGGCGGTTCGCTTCGCCCTCGACCCCAGTCTCGTGCGGGTCCTCTGGGTGGTCGTCGCCCTCGTCACCGGGGTCTTCCCGCTGCTCGTCCTGTACGTGATCATGGCCGTCGTCGTGCCCGAGGAGCCGGGCGGCTTCGCCGGCATCGGGCCCTCCCCCACCCCGCCCGACGTGCCTGCGAGCCCGGTCGACGCCACGATCCCGGGCGCGCCCGCCCCGGCGGCCCCGCCGCCGACCTGGTACGGGGGCCCGCCGGGATCACGTCCGGGGCGCCGGGAGCGCCGGGAGCGCGACCCGCTCCCGGCCGCTATCGGCGGGCTGGTCCTCGTGGCGCTCGGCGCCTACTTCCTGGTGCGCGACCGGATCGCAGTCGACTGGGGAGTCGTCGGCGCGGCCGGCCTCATCGCCCTGGGGGCCGTCGTGATCCTCGCCGCGCTGCGCCCGCGCCGCTGACGCTCCCGGCGCTCGGCGCCCATCGCCGTCGCCCCGCTCCCGGCGCCCGATAGACTGCCGCCCGTGGAGGACACGGGGCGACTCATCGGCGTGCTCGCGGTGCTCGGCCTCGTCGGCGGGCTGGCGCTCCTCGGGCGCGGGCTTCGCGCGTACCGCCGCGCCGGCGATGTCGCGGGGATCGGGACCAGCAGGATCGCCACCCTCGCGGCCGGCGAGATTCGCCTCGTGGGCGTCGTCGAGGCGGACGTCCTGACCCTCGTCTCGCCGCTCCAGAGCGTCCCCTGTGTCTACTACCGCTCGCGGATCCGGGACCCCGACGACGTGCGCACCATCTTCGACGAGGAGCTTGCCGTCGGGTTCCGCCTTCGCGACGCGCCTCGCGCGAGGACACCCCGGGTCGCTAGACTGGCGACCGTCCCGGCCCTCGGGGGCGGGGATCGCACGAGGGAGGGCATGGCAGACTCCAGCTACACGCACCGCCCGGCGTGGTTGGCGGCGAGTGGAGGGCTCCACGGCGCGCGCCCCTTCGAGGCGAAGGGGCCGGCGGACGCTCCCGCCCTGATCCTCCTGCACGGCACGCGGCGGACCCGCGGGATGTGGCACCACCAGCTGCGGGACCTGTCGGACGCGTTCCGCGTCGTCGCCGTGGATCTCCCGGGCCACGGCGCCCTTGCCGACGTCGCGTTCCGACTGGCCGACGCGTCGGCCCTGGTCGGGGCGTTGATCGACGACGTCGGCCGCGGGCGGGCCATCGTGGTCGGCCAGTCGCTCGGCGGCTACGTGGGGATGGACCTGGCAGCGCGCCGGCCGGACCAGGTCGCCGGGCTGGTCCTCGCCAACGCCACGGCGGAGCCGCGCGCCATCGCGCGGCGGGCTCCCGGAACCGTCGGCACGTACCTCGTCGGCGCAGCAGCCGACCGCCTCCGGGCACGGGGCGCCGGCGGGACCCGCGGCGAGCCACCCGGCGGTCGCGATCCGGATGCCTCCGAGGCGGGCGACGGTGAGCCGCCGGCCACGAACGGGTGGCTCTTCAAGGGCGGCACGCGCGCGATGATGGCGGCCCTGCGGGAGGCGTTCATCCCGCGCCTCGCGGCCTACCCGGGCCCGACCCTCCTGATCAACGGCGAGGACGACCACCTCTTCCGGCGGGGCGAGCAGGCATTCCTCGACGCCGCGTCGCGGGGGCGCCTGGAGGTGATCCCGGGCTGCGGCCACCTCGTGAGCGAGGACCGGCCGGCCGCCTTCAACGCGGCCGTGCGGCGTTTCGCGACCGAGGTGTACGGACGGGACGTGGCGCCCAGCCCGGCCTGATCCGCCCGGGGCGGCGGGCGCCGCGCCGCGGATACGAAGACGCCCGGGCGGAGCGCGGCCACACCCGGGCGTCGCGTGCTGCGGTCAGCCGTTCGCGCCGCTCCCCGTGGGGGCGGTGGACGGGGCCGGCAAAGCGTCCGGACCGACGCCCGGGAAACCCCAGCCGGGTCCGCTGCCCCGCGTGCCGCCGTGGCCGAAGCCGCCGCCGGGACCGCCGAGGCCGCCGTGGCCGAAGCCGCCGCCCGGGCCGCCGAACTGGCCTGCGGCGTGGGACCGGACGACGGTGGCGGACAGCGAGCCATCCGCGTTGCGGGTGCCCGCCGCCATGACGATGTCACCGACCTTCACGTCCGCCAGCGTCGGCGAGGTGATCGCGTCGACCTGGTAGGTCGTCGAGGACGTGACCTTGACGACGACGGTGGATCCGTCGCGGGTCGTGAGCGTCAGCGAGGTGGCGCCCATCTCCTTCACCGTCCCGGCGAAGGTCGCCGGGGCGACGTCCACGGAGGTTGCCGTGAGGGTGCCGTCGGTCGCCATCGTGCCGCGGGCGACGACCTGGGCGCCGGTGACGACCGCGTCCTTCGTCGCCGCCTGGCCCGCCAGCTGGTACGTGGTAGACGCGGTCAGGACCACCTTCGTCGTGCTGCCGTCGCGCCCCGTGACCGTGACGGTGGAGCCCGAGACCGAGGCAACCGTGCCGGCGACGGCCGGCTGGATGACCCCGATGGCGGTGATCGTGAACGTGCCATCGTCGTTGCGGGTCTCGCGGAAGACGACCCGGTCGCCGACCTTGAGGGCGGAGAGGGCGACCGTCGCCCCGTCCTTCGTGACGGTGGCGCCGGCCGCATCGATCGTCCGGGTCCAGCCGTTCTCGGTCGTGAGGGCGAGCCTGGTGCCGTCGATCGCGGTGATCGAGATGGCGCTGCCCATGAAGTCGCGCATCCCGCCCCGCCCGGCGCGGTTCAGACGGACGTCGGCGGTGCCGCCGGGCGCGATCCACGCGGACACCTCGCCGAGCGGTGCTGCTGCCTGCAACTGGTCGGCCACCGCGGCCGGAGCCGCATCGTTGCGGGAACCGCCGGCGACGACGGCGATCGCGATCGCGCCGATGCCGATGGCGCCCGCCAGGGTCGCGAGACCGATGGTCCGGACGCGTGATCCGCGCGAGGGCGGAGCGGCGGCCGAGACGGCGATTGGAACGGCGGCCGACGTGGCCTCGACGTTCGGGATGGGGTCGGCCGTCGCGGGGGCGCCTGTGCTCGGCATGGATTCCTGCATTTGCTGTCTCCTGGACCCTCCATGGGGACGGTGCGGCGCCCGGTGCGTGGAGGAACTGCCCGGACGTCACGACATTCGCTGATCCACCTGAAGGCGTCCTGAATCCGACACGCCCGGCTCCCGCAACGGTCGCGGTCCGGTCCGGCGGCGGTCGCGGTCCGGCCCGGTCGCGGCGCGCGGGCGATCGACGGCCCCGACGTCGCAACGTGGTCCGGCCTCGTGAGCGCGTCGCCCGCTCGAGCGACAGATCCGGACCCGGTTCAGGCACGTTTCAGGAATTCCGCGTACAACGTGGCTCGGAGGCCTGGCCTGGCCCCCCCGCCTGGAGTCACCAATGGCGTTCGAACCCAACCCGACCCCTGCGGCCGTCCGTGCCGCTCCGCGGCGCGGCACGTTCCGTCTCGTCCTGGCGTCCGCCATCCTCTCGGCGACGCTCGCCAGCGGCGGAACCGCGGTGCTCCTCCTCGCGACGGTCCCGCCGGCCGCCCCCACGGCCGCCGAT
>JAZDPM010000242.1:0-7744 GCA_043797725.1 Chloroflexota bacterium | reverse complement strand
CACGGCGCAGCCCGGCTCGCTCTCGTGCCGGCAGTCGGTGAAGCGACAGGCCGCGGCCGCCCGGGTCACGTCCGCGAAGGCGAGGTCGAGGCCGACGCCGTCGTCCCACAGGCCGAGCTCTCGAAGCCCGGGGGTGTCCAGCAGCAGCCCCTGGCCGTCCGGCAGCGCCACGAGCTGGCGACTCACGGTGGCGTGACGCCCGCGCGCGTCGTCCTCGCGGATCTCCCGGACCAGGAGGCGCTCCTCTCCGAGCAGCGCATTCGCGAGGGTGCTCTTCCCGACGCCCGACGAGCCCACGAGCGCGACGGTCTGCCCGGCGCCCAGGAATGCGCGGACCGCCTCGAGGCCCTCGCCGCTGACCGCGCTCGTCGCGACGACCGCCACCCCGGCCGCCACCTCCTCGAGCTGGGCCTCCGCCACCGCGACCTCGACCGGGTCGCGGGCGAGGTCCACCTTCGTGAGCACGACCACCGGGAGCGCCCCCGATTCGAGGGCCATCGCCATGTAGCGCTCGACGCGGCGGGGATTGAGCTCCCGGTTGAGCGAGGTGGCGACGAAGACGACGTCGACGTTCGCGGCCAGCACCTGGAACGGCGTCCCGTGGTCGACGGGCGCCTTTCGCCGAAGCTGCGTGCGCCGGGGGAGCACGGCGTGCACGGTGGCCGCTCCCTCGGCGGGACGGGGGTCCACGGCCACCCAGTCGCCGACGACGGGCAGCTCGGCGGGGCCGGCTTCATGGCGAAGGCGGCCGGTCACGCGACCATCCAGCGGCGTGGCGCCGGCCGCCGTGAGCACGGCCCACCCGCCGCGGTGTGCCGCGACCACGCGGGCAGGGAGATGCCCCGTGCCCCGGGCGACGGACTCCCACGCGGCCGTCCACGCGGCATCCCACCCGAGCGCCGGCAGGGTGGGCCCGCCGGAAGGACCCGCCACGCCGCTCACGTCGGGTCCCCTGCTTCGAGCGGCCGCCGGAAATCGGTCTCCCGCGTGCGCTCCGCGAACCCCATCGACCGGTAGACCTCGAGGGCGCCGGTCTCGTTCTCGGCGTCGACGCCGAGCGCGGCCTCGGTCGCGCCCCGCTCGCGGAGGGCCACCAGGGAGCGGGCGATCAGCGCTCTGGCGATCCCGCGGCCGCGCCATGCCGCGTTGGTCGAGATGTTCTCGCACCAGCCGCGACGCACGCGGAGCAGCTCGAAGTCGAGCGGGTTGACGTACGGACGAACCATGCCGACGATGGTGTCGCCGGCCCACGCCACCTGCCACAGGGAAGGATCGTTGAGAGGCTCGTCGCGGAACTCCTCCCAGCGACTCTCGCTGGCGTCGCCCGGGCCGGCGCCCCAGTGGCCGCTGAAGTGGGCGACCTCGGCCTCCCAGATGGCGCGGAGGTGCTCGGGTCGCACCGGCCGGACCTCGACGCCGGGCGGCAGCGGCAGGTCCGGGATGTCGTCGAGCGTCGGGCGGACCATGGTGAAGAAGAACCGAACCGCGCGATAGCCGCGGGATTCGAGGGTGGCCCGGTGTGCCGGCGTCTCCTCGTTGAGAAAGGCGCCCAGGCTCGCCGGCCGATCGGTGGGAAGCGTCGCGGCGATCGCCCGGCTCCGCCCCTCCGCCCAGTCGAGGATCGCCTCGAACGTCCCGGCCGGCGCATCGGGACGCGTGAAGAGCCCCTGGAAGTGGAGCCGCCCGCCGCGCGTCTCGTCCTGCCACTCGACACGGACGTAGGCGATGGGCCGCCCCTCGTCCTCGGCCAGGCGGAGGTCGGTCGCCAGGTCGCAATGCACGAGGTGGGCGTAGCTGTTGAGGATCCCCTCGACCGAGAGGACCTCCAGGTTGCCGGTCGCGATTCGGCCGGTGTTGCTGATGTCGGTGAGGGTGGCGGCTTCCTCCGGCCAGCGGACCGGCCGGAGGAGGAGCCCGGGAACGGCGGTCGGGGTCGACGCGGCCGGGGAGCCGACCGGGGTCGCCCCGGCCGCCACGGGGTTCGTCGTCGTCATCATCCGACCCGCTTGAGCTTGCCGGTGCGCTTCGCGTACCGCTCGGCGCGCCCGAAGAGCCAGAGCCCGGCGGGGATCAGGGCCGCGCCCATGAGGGCGAGCGGCCAGATGTCGGGCCAGACGTCCGCCGGCGTGGCCCCATCGAGGAGCCCCTGGCGCACGCCGTCGAGGATGTAGGTCGCCGGCGAGAGCCTCGACAGCACCTGCATCCAGCCCGGCAGGACCTCCACCGAGTAGTAGACGCCGCTCACGACGAGGAGGCAGGACTGGATGACGAAGGTCATCTGGGCCCCGCGCTCCACGTAGAGGAGCGGGAGGATGGCCGCCATGACGCCGATCCCGATCACGGAGAACGAGCCGACGGCCATGATCCCGGCCGCGGTCAGGAAGTTCGCCCTGGAGAGGTCGAGCTCGAAGAAGAGGGTCAGGACGACGAGGATCACCGTCGTGTGGATCAGCCCGTAGAGGATGGCGTAGGCAGTCGAGCCCAGGAGCTGCGAGGCGCGCCGGACCGGCGCCATCATCGTGTACTCGAGGGTCCCCTCCCAGCGCTCCCAGCTGATCGTCTCCGCGATGAAGGAGAAGACGGTTGACAGGTAGTTCCAGAAGATGGCCCCGATGACGAGGGTGAAGATGAGCCGCTTGTCGGCCTGCTCGGCCCCGATGAACGAGATCGCGAGGGCGCCCGCGATCGCGTAGACGAGGAACGCGAGCTCCCAGCCCCAGTAGCGGCGGCTGAGGTTGAAGTTGCGCTCGATGAACGCAAACGACGCGCCGAGCTCGCGCGTCGCCGCGCTCATCGGGCGGCGGAGGGTGGTCATTCGTCGTTCTCCGGGGCCGGCTCGTCGACGTCCTCGTCGAGGGAGCGGCCGGTATAGGTCAGGAACACGTTGTCGAGCGTCGGCGGGAGGCCCGTCTCGCGGGCAACCCGGGCCTTGAGGCCGGCCGGGGTGTCCTCGGCGACGAGGCGCCCCTGGTCGAGGATCCCGATCCGGTCGCAGAGCCGGTCGGCCTCGGCCATGTCATGAGTGGTCAGCAGGATCGTCGCGTCGTGCGTCGCGCGCAGGTCCTCGATGAAGGACTGGACCTCGAGCTTCGAACGGGGGTCCAGCCCCGTCGTCGGTTCGTCGAGCAGGAGGAGCGTGGGCGAGGTCAGCAGGGCTCGCGCGATGGCGACCTTCTGCTGCATCCCCCGGCTCATCTGCTCGATCGGGCTCCCCAGCCGCTTCTCGGCGATGCCCAGGCGGGCCAGGATGCGGATAGCTTCGCAGCGGGCCTCGCCGGCGTGGAGGCCGTAGAGGCGCGCGGCGAAGGCGAGGTTCTCGTAGGGCGAGAGCTTCTTGAAGAAGGCGGCGTCTGCGCTCACCCGGTTGATGAGGCGCTTGACCGCCATCTCCTCCCGTTCCACGTCGTGGCCGAAGATCTCGACGCGACCCCGGTCCAGGGTCAGGAGCGTCGACACGAGGCGGATGAGGGTGCTCTTGCCGCTTCCGTTGGCGCCAAGGACGCCGTAGATCTCGCCCCGCTCAACGCGGAGGGAGACGTCGGCGATGGCGACGACGGGCCTCTTCTTGCGGCCCACGACGAACGTCTTGGAGACGCCCTCCAGGTGGAGCGCGGGAGGCCCGGCGGGCCGCGTCGCGGCGGGCCGGACGGTCTCGACCGGGACCGGGACGGCCGTCTCGTCGGGCGCCGAGACGGGTGGCCGGAGCACGATCTTCGGTTGGGTGAGGGTGCTGCTCACGGTTCTCTCCGTTCGTCTCGGTGATCGGCGATCCCGGTGGAGGGGGGCTGATCGCGGCCTTCGGTCGTCCAGGGACGAGAAGAGCCGCGGGGCCCGACGGCATTCCTGCGTCGTGGGCCCGCGGCTCCGGGTCGCCGCCCCGCGCGGCGCGGGGCAAAGAGAAAGCCGCTGGGCCCTGATCTGGCCCGCGGCTCCGGTCCTGCCTGGCGGCGCTGCCGCCGCGTGACTAGGCCGAGCTGGGCACAGATCGCCCGCAGAGCGCGCCGACAGGGGCGGTGCAGGACCGCTCCCGGGCGCTCATGTGGAAGATCCGGTTGCTCATTCGGTGTCTCACGCCTCGTCTGTCAGGGACGCGGAACTGCCGCGCCGCCGCGGACAGTACGCCCGCCGTCGCAGGCCTGTCAAGTCGGGAGTGCGCGGTGTGTCCACGCGCCCGGGTGAATCGCAGGTCGACCACCAGGACGGGACCCGCCGTCGGTCAGGCGAAGTCGAGGCGGGCGACGACGCGCGGCGCGCCGCCGCTCACCGAGTCCGGCGAGAGGCAAACGGTCCCTGGACGCCCGGTGCGCATGCAGGGCGCCCGAGCCCGCCGCTAGTCGTCCTTCTTCGTGCGCTCGTCGGCCAGCTGGCGCTGCACTTCGCGCTCCATGGCGTCGTCGCGCCGGTCCCTGGCGCGGCCGCGGAGCCAGAACCCGATCACGACCGGCCAGAAGAAGCTGGTGATGGCGCCGATGACGACAGCCGTGACGTACCACGGCATGGGGTCGGCGGGCTTGGGGATCGTGCTGAGCCACAGGATCAGGATGGTCACGAGCGCCCCGAGCGAGACGCCGAGCAGTCGCTGGATCATGCCTCTCCCTCCCTGGGGGTCATGCGCCCCCGGCGAGAAGTATCGTCCACTCCGACCTCGGCCGCAGCGGGATGCAACACGGGATTGAGACGAGTTTGACGCCTCCGACCCGTCGGGCTACGCCCACGGGCCCACAGCCGGGCCGCGCGCCCGGCTGGCCGGTCGACTAGGCTCGAAGCCACCTCTTCGTTTTGCCCGGAGGCCACCCCTGATGCCGGCACCCGCGTCACCCGTCCGCGCGCTCCCGATCGGGGAGCCGTCCCTCCGGCCGCTCTCGCCGGAGGGCCTTGCCCGGCTCCATGGTGCGAGCCTGCGGATCCTCGTCGAGACCGGCGTCGCCGTGGGCTCGGCCGGGATTCGCGATCGCCTCGCCGCGGCCGGGGCCAGGGTCGACGGCGACCGGGTCCGCCTGCCGGCGGCGCTCGTCGAGGCGGCACTCGCCGCGGCACCCCGCCACTACACGCTCGCCGCCCGCGAGCCGGCATGGGACCTGCCGCTCGACGGTGCTCACGGCTACCTGTCGGTCGACGGGAGCGCGGCAGAGATCCTGGATCTGGACAGCGGCGTGCGCCGCTCGTCCACGGAGGCGGACCTGGCGCAGGTCACGCGACTCGCCGACGCGCTCCCGGAGATCGCCTTCCTCTGGCAGGGCGTGGAAGCCGGCGACCGGCCCGTCCCCGTCCGGCCGCTCCATGAGCTGCGGACCCAGCTCGCGAACAGCGGGAAGCACGTCCAGCTCATGACCGCGGTCACGCCGATCGCAGCGCGCGGTGCCGTCGAGCTGGCCCGGGCGGTGGTCGGGGGTGCCGACGCGCTGCGAGCCCGCCCGATCCTCTCGTCGTTCCAGGTGAGCCTGAGCCCGCTCCAGTTCGAGGGCGATGCGCTGGAGGCGGCCCTGGTCTACGCGGACGCCGGGGTGCCCGCGGGTTTCGTCGTCATGGCCATCGGCTGTGCCACGGCGCCGGCCACGCCCGCCGGGGTCCTGGCCCAGACCAACGCCGAGGTACTTGCCGGCGTGACGATCCTCGAGACGCTGGCCCCCGGATCGCCCACCTTCTACGGCGCCTGCTCGACCACGATGGACCTCCGCAGCGGCCTCGTGGCCTGCGGCGGCCCGGAGGACCTCCTCTACCAGGCCGCGTTCGCCCAGCTGGCGCGGCACTATCGGATCCCGTCGAGCGTGGGGACCTTCGCCCCGGGCGCCAAGTCCCCCGACTGGCAGGCCGGCCTCGAGAACGGGCTCTCCGGCCTCGTCAGCCTCCTCGCCGGTGCCGACATGCTGTCCGGAGCGGGACTCCTGTTCGCGGCCCGCGTCTTCGCCCTCGAGGAGATGGTCCTCGATGCGGAGATCTTCGGGCTGATCCGCCACCTGGCCGCCGGGATCGCGGTGGACGACGAGACGCTCGCGGTGGAGGTGATCGGCGAGGTCGGACCAGCCGGCAACTTCCTGACCGAGGACCACACGCTCGCCCACATGCGCGGCCTGTGGCAGCCGCGCCTCTTCGACCGGCGCACCTGGGAGGACTGGGAGGTGCGCGGCCGGCCGACGCCTCGCGACCGGGCCCGGGAACGTGCCCGGACGCTGCTGGCCACGCACGTTCCGCCGCCGCTCGCCGACGGGGTGGGGGAGGAGCTCGACCGGATCGTGGCTGCCTTCGCCCGGGAGGCCGGCGTCGGCTGAGGCCGGCGAGGCGCCGCCGCCTCGCCGGCTCGAGGGTCGGGGCGCCGGCTCGAGGGCCGTCCCTTCGGCCCCCGGAGGACGGGCCGCCCGGACGGGGAGGGCCGGGGACCGCGCGTCGTACCATGGGCGGGCTGCAGGTCCCCGGCGCCCGGCGTCGGCCGGGCCGCGGCGCGTCACCCACCGCCAGCCGCGCGGCCCGGGCCCGTCCCGCCGCCCGCCACCGACAGGAGACCCGCGCCCATGGCCACCGTCGTCGCCTCCATTCCCGAGCTGATCGCCCTCCTTGCGGGGACCGCCCGCCTCGAGGGCGACCGCGTCGTCGTCACCGACGAGGCGGCCTTCCGGGGGTCCACCATCGAGGACCTCGCCTGGACCCAGACCTTCTCCGGGGACGCGGCGACGGTCGAGGCCGCGCGCTGGATCATCTGGGAGGCCAGCCAGGCCCTCGGCGCCCGCTCGGCGAGCATCCAGGACCTCTACGCGGCGCGCGCCCGCGGCGAGTGCTCCGGGTTCACCGTCCCGGCCATCAACATCCGGGCCCAGACCTTCGAGATGGCGAGGACGATCTTCGCCACCGCGAAGGCGCGGGCCGTCGGGCCGGTCATCCTCGAGCTCGCCCCCTCCGAGCAGACCTACACCTGGCAGCGCGTCTTCGAGTACGCCCCCAACTGCCTGGCCGGGGCCATCGCCGCGGGCTGGGTCGGCCCGGTCTTCATCCAGGGCGACCACTACCAGTTCAACGCCCGGAAGTACGCCGCCGACCCCGAGGCCGTCACCGAGGAGATCCGCGGGGCCTGCCGCAACGCGGTCGCCGCGGGCTACCTCAACATCGACATCGACAGCTCCACCCACGTCGACCTCGCGCCCGAGACCGTCGACGAGCAGCAGCGGGCCAACTACACCCGGGCGGCGGAGATCACCGCCCTCATCCGCGACCTCGAGCCGGCCGGCGTCACGATCTCGGTCGGCGGCGAGATCGGCGAGGTCGGCAAGCAGAACTCCAACGAGGCCGAGCTGCGCGCCTACCTCGACGGCTTCCGCCGCGAGCTCGAGGCGCGGGCCCCGGGCGCGCTCGGGGTCAGCAAGGTCAGCGTCCAGACCGGGACCAGCCACGGCGGGATCCCGCTCCCGGACGGCGGCGTGGCCGAGGTGAAGCTCGACTTCGGGGTCCTCAAGGACCTCGGCGAGCTCGGTCGGGCCGAGTACGGCATCGCCGGCGCCGTGCAGCACGGCGCGAGCACCCTGCCCGACGACCTGTTCCACACCTTCCCGACGGTCGAGACGGCCGAGATCCACCTCGCGACCGGCTTCCAGAACGCGCTCTACGACCACCCGGCGTTCCCGGCCGAGCTGCTCGCCGAGATCGAGGCCTGGTGCTTCGCCAACCTCGCCGCCGAGCGCAAGGAGGGCCAGACGGACGCCCAGTTCGTCTACACGACCCGCAAGAAGGCGATCGGGCCGTTCAAGCGCCGGCT
>JAZDPM010000179.1:0-2303 GCA_043797725.1 Chloroflexota bacterium | reverse complement strand
ACGTAGAACCCCGGGTATCCGGTGTGGCGGCCCTCCGCGATGGACTCGAGCGCCGCCCGTGCCTCGTCCGGCAGGCCCAGCCGGTTCAACGTCTCGGCCCGGAAGAGCGCGAGATAGGTCCGCTCGGCGTCGGTCCGGGCGCCGACGGCCTGGGCCTCGGCGAGCAGGGCGCCACCGCGATCGGGGTCGATGTAGGTGCCCACCACGTCGGCCGTCTCGAGGAGGGTCTCGAAGCGCACCTGGGGAAAGGGCGATGCCAGGGCCTCGTCGATGGCGGCCAGGGCGGCGTCCGTGTCACCGACGTGCGCGTGCGCCCAGGCCGCCACGGTCCGCACCGTGTCCATCTCCGGGCCGGCTGACGTGGAGGCCAGCGAGTCGAGTGCAATCCGGGCGCTCCGCAGCGCAGCCGGTCCGTCGCCACATCCACGAGCGAGCCAAGCGAGGTTCAGGTGAGAGATGCCGTAGTAGTGGAGATGGCCGAGGCGCTGAGCCGACTCCGCCGTTGTCAAGACCACCCGTTCGGCTCTGCCCATCGGTCCGCCGACCATGGAGTCGGCGAGAGTCAGGATCGACTCGGCAATGTTCGAGTAGACGGTCCCTGGCGCTGCGTCGCGAAGGCGCACAGCGTGGCCGACGGCCACCGGATACTCCCCCGCGTTGTACTCCACCGTGGTCAGCGTCGCGAGCGCGACCGTCAGGCTGATCGTGGGGTCCCCCTGCGTCGAGGCCTTGAGCGCCCGACCCGCCGCGTCTCGCGCCCGGCCGATATCGCCTTCGCGGAGGAAGGTGCGCGCGGCCAGGGCCTGGGCCCAGCCTCCATCGTCCGGGACGCCGCCTGCCGCGATCAGGTCGACCGCCGCCTGCGCGCCGCCCGCGCCGAGGATCGCCTCCAGCGACCCCGCCAGGACCCGGGCGACGTCGTCGCTCCGGCCTGCCGCTGCATAGTGGTGGCCCGCGAGCCACCAGCTGTTGGCCTCGGCGACCGCGGCGATCCGGGCGTGGATCTCGGCGATGCCGTCCGGTCCGACCGCCTCCAGCAGGCGCCCCTCGAGGAAGCTGCGGACGAGGGGGTGGAGCAGGCGGCCGGCCTGGCCCGTGCGGCCGCGTCGGGAGAGCAGGCCCGCCTCCTCGGTGACGTCGAGGAGCCGTCGCGCGTCCAGGAGCGAGACGCCGGCCGCGGTGGCGGCGAGCTGGGGCGTCGCCACGTGGAGGAGCGCACAGCGCTCCAGGAACGCCTGCAGCTCGACCGGCATCCGGCCGATCACCTCCTCGGCCAGGTAGTCGTGGAGGTCGCCGTGGCGCCCCGAAAGGCTGCGGATCACCGCCCGCATCTCGTCGCGGGGCCGCCCCCGGACGGCGGTCTCGACGAGGCGCAACGTGGCGGCCCAGCCCTCGGTCGTCCGCGCGAGGTCCTCGAGGAGATCTGCTTCCAGGGGGTGGCGATACGTCTCCCGGAAGAGCCGTTCCATCTCCTCGCGATCGAACCGCAGGTCCGCCGTCGTGAGCTCGGCGATCTCGCCCAGCGCCCGGAGCCGGGCAACCGGCAACGTGGGCGGCCGCCGAGTGGAGACCACGAGCGTCAGCCGTTCCGGGCCGCGGACGAGCAGCTCGCGGACGATCTCGCGGATCTCGGGAACGTCGTCCACGACCTGGTAGTCGTCGAGGAGGAGGGCAGTCCCGCTGCTCACCCACGCCCGGATCTCGGTGAGCAGCGTGCGCACGATCGCGGCGCGATCGCCCATCCCGGCCCCCAGCTCGCGGAGGAGGGACCTGGTGTTGGGCGCGAACTCCGGGTCCGACTCGCGCCCCGCAGCCACGAGGTTGCTCACGAAGACAACCCAGTCGCGGTCCGTCTCGTCCAGGCGATACCAGAGCGTCCGAACCCTGGTCCGCCGGCTCCAGTCGGCCAGGAGGGTCGTCTTCCCATAGCCCGCGTCCGCCACGATCAGCACGAGCCGCGAGTGGATCTTGGCGGCCATCCAATCCAGGAGGCGCTGCCGCTCGAGCGTCTCCTCGGGGAGGAGCGGTGGCTGGACCTTCCCGATCTGGACGGGGAAGGCGAAGACGTCGAGCTCGCTCATCGCCTGTCCGCCCGAGCCCGTCGGGATCGTGGCCGGGGTCGAGGAAGCGACGGGCCGCCCCGGGGTCGGGCGCCCGGGCCCGACCGGGACCAGGCCATCGTGCCTGCCCGCGCCTGCTCGGCGCGCGATGGCCGTCGCGAGGTCAGAAGGGAGCGGAGCCATGCGGCGCATGCTGCCGCAGGGCGCTCACCGGCCACTTATCTACCGGCCCCGGACGACTCC
>JAZDPM010000143.1:0-3603 GCA_043797725.1 Chloroflexota bacterium | reverse complement strand
CCCCCGGACGCCCGGTGCGCGTCCCATCCTCCGAGGAGAGCGGAGCGCCCGGGGCGGAGCCGGGGGCCGACGTCCGTGCGTCAGCCCCCGTCGACGCGAGAGAGGAACGGCGTCACTCCCAGTGGACCGGGCCTCTGTACTCGGCCAGGTCGCCGCCCCAGAATCCCCGGGTCCCGTTCCCGTGCAGGCCTTCGAGCCCGCCGGTGCCGCTCCGGATGAACCACTTCCCGGCGAAGCCGTGTCCGGTGTTCGCCAGGCAGCTGACGTCCATGACCATCGTGCCGGATCGAGCGAGGACCGAGCCTTCAAAGTAGATCGTGAGCCACGCGATCATGACGGCGCGGCCGGCCACCCCGGTGAAGGTGTCGAACGATTCGAGGACTTGCACCTCCAGGCCATCGCCCGTGCCGGGCGTACCATCGAAAGGCCCTCCGGTCCGCCCGGAGGGCCTCAATCGTTCGTGGAGTCTGGTGAGCCCGCAGAGATTCGAACTCTGAACCTAGGGATTAAGAGTCCCCCGCTCTACCGTTGAGCTACGGGCCCACGGGCGCTGGCGCCCGCGGAAGGATAGCGCAAGTCGCCTTCGCCATGCCGTGCCCACGGCGCCCCGCCTCCACCGCCGTCAGACGCGCTCGAGGGCCATCGCGACCGACCCGCCGCCGCCGAGGCACAGGGTGGCCAGGCCATATCGGCCCTCGCGCCGGCGCAGCTCGTGGAGCAGCGTGGCCACGATCCGGGCCCCGGAGGCGCCGATCGGGTGCCCGAGCGCGATGGCGCCACCGTTGACGTTGACCTTCGCCCAGTCGAAGCCCAGGGCGCGCCCGTCGGCCAGGACCTGGGCCGCGAAGGCCTCGTTGATCTCGATGAGGTCGAAGGCCTCGACCGGCAGGCCGGTCTGCGCCTCCAGCCGCCGGACGCCCTCGACCGGGGCGAGGAAGAGCCATTTCGGCGCAACCTCGGCCTGCGCGTAGCCGACGATCCGGGCGAGTGGGGCGAGGCCGAGTCGCTCGACGGCCCGTTCGGAGGCGACCAGGGTGGCGGCCGCCCCATCCGTGATCCCGGGCGCGTTGCCGGCGGTGACGGTCCCCTCCTCGGCCGTGCCCCGGTCCTCGCCGTCGGGGAGCGGGAAGACCGGCTTGAGGCGCGCCAGCGCCTCCGCGGTCGTGTCGCGGCGGGGACCCTCATCGACCTCGACGACCGTCTCCCGACCCTTGGCGTAGCGCACCGTGACCGGCGCCATCTCGGCGGCGAAGCGGCCCTCGTCCTGCGCGGCGACCGCGCGCCGGTGGCTCTCGAGGGCGAAGGCGTCCTGGTCGGCCCGGCTCACCTGCTCGCGGATCGCGATGCGCTCGGCGTGGGTGCCCATGTGGCAGTCCTCGAGGGCGCACCAGAGGCCGTCGCGGACGGCCGCATCGACGAGCGTGCCGTCCCCGAGCCGGTACCCGAAGCGCGCCCCGGGGAGCAGGTAGGGCGCCCCGTTCATGCTCTCCATCCCGCCGGCCACCACGAGCTCGGCATCGCCGGCCCGGATCTCCGCGGCGGCCAGCATGATCGCCTTCAGGCCGGATCCGCAGACGCGGTTGATGGTTGTAGCCGGAGTCTGCGCCCGGAGGCCGGCCGCGAGTGCCGCCTGCCGCGCCGGCGCCTGCCCGGCCCCGGCCTGCAGGACCTGGCCCATGAGGACCTCGTCGATCGCCGCGGTCGCCGGGTCCAGGCCCGCCCGCTCCACCGCGGCCCGGATGGCGACCGCGCCCAGCTGGGTAGCGGGCACGGAGGCCAGCGCCCCGCCGAACTTGCCGATCGGCGTGCGCGCCGCCGAGACGATGTAGACGTGGCCGCTGGCTCCCGGGTCGCTCATCAGCTGCTCCTATGTCAAGCGGCCGCGCCGGGCATTACCCCCGCGGCCGGCCCAGGACCGCGTCCGCCACGATTCCGCGGTGGACCTGGTTCGTGCCCTCGTAGATCTGGGCGCCCTTCGCGTCGCGCATGAGGCGCTCCACGCCGGTCTCCCGGGAGTAGCCGGCGCCGCCGAAGAGCTGGACGGCATCGGTGGCGACGCGCATCGCGGCGTCGGAGGCGGTCCACTTGGCGAGCGACGCCGCGGTCGCGACCTCCGCCCCGCCGGCCCCACGGTCGCGGGTCGCCGCCGCCTCGCGGGTGAGGGCGCGAGCCACGCCCACCTGCTGGGCCATCTCCGCCACCATGAAGCGGAGCCCCTGCAGCTCGGCGATCGGCGCTCCGTATGCCGTGCGCTCCCCGAGGTACGCGGCGGCCTGTTCCAGCGCGGACCGGGCAAGTCCGGTGCACGCCGCGGCGATCCCGATCCTGCCGTCGCCCAGGGCGGAGAGCGCGACGCGATACCCCTCGCCCTCGCCGCCGAGCCGATTCGCCGTTGGCACCTCGGCGCCATCGAAGACGAGCTCCACGGCGGGACAGCTGCGGATCCCCATCTTCTTCTCGTGGGCGCCGAAGCGGAACCCGGGGGTCCCCTTCTCCACGAGGAACGCGGTGATCGCCGCCGGGCCGCGAGAAGGGTCGAGCGTCGCGAAGACGAGGTAGCGCTCGGCCTCCGGCGCGTTCGAGATCCAGACCTTCGTCCCCGTGAGCCGGTACCCCTCTGGCGCATCCGGCGCGCCGACCCGCTCGGCCCGCATTCGGATCGCCGCCGCGTCCGAGCCGGCCTCGGGCTCGGTGAGCGCGAACGCGCCGAGCGCCTCGCCCGCCTGGAGCGCCGGCAGCCAGCGCGTCTTCTGCTCCTCGGTGCCCCAGCGCACCACCGGGTTCTGGTGGAGAACGTGGACGCACAGGGTGACGGCGAGCGCCATGTCGGCGGCCGCGATCTCCTCTACCACCACCGTCCACGCGCGGGATGACAGGCCCGCGCCGCCGACCGCCTCGGGGAACGGGCCGGCGAGAAGCCCCAGCTCGCCCATCCGGGTCACGAGCCCGCGGTCGAACCGCTCCGTCTCGTCGCGCTCGACCGCGCCCGGCGCGACCACTTCCCGGGCGAAGGCACGCACGGTCTCCCCGAGCAGGCGGGTCTCCGGGTCGAGACCGGCGAACGCGTCGAGCAGCACCGTTCCGCCTTCAGGTCCGGGGGTACGCGAAGAAGCCGGCGCCGGTCTTCTGGCCCAGCTTCCCGGTGGCGACGAGCTCCTCCAGCACGCGCGGTGGCCGGAACCGCTCGTCGTCGAGGTCGGCGTGGAGGACCCGCATGATCCCCAGCACCACGTCGAGGCCGATGAAGTCGGCCAGGGCAAGCGGCCCCATCGGGTGGTTCAGGCCGACCCGCGCGCCGGCATCGATGTCCTCGGCCGTCCCGATCCCTTCCTCGAGCGCGCGCATCGCCTCGGCGAGGAGCGGCATGAGGATCCGGTTGACGATGAAGCCGGGGCGATCCGCCGAGACGATCACCTGCTTCCCGAGATCACCGGCGAGGGTGCGGACCGCGTCCGTCGTGGCCTCGTCGGTGGCGCTGCCCCGGATCAGCTCCACGAGGGGCATGACCGGGACGGGGCTGAAGAAATGCATCCCGCAGAAGGCGGGGCGGCGGCCGGGCGCCAGCGCCTCCGCGAGGCGGTCGATGGAGATCGAGCTGGTGTT
>JAZDPM010000142.1:0-3177 GCA_043797725.1 Chloroflexota bacterium | reverse complement strand
GTCGCGGCTCATGACCACGACGGCGCGCTCCATCACGCGGGTGGTGACCCTGGCGAGGACGAGCCCCTTCGTCGCCCGCTTCTGGGGCCCCGGCTCGTCGCGATACCTGGTCCGGGTCGTGAGCTCGACCGGGCGCGTGGTGGCCGAGGCCCGCGGCACCGGCTCCGCGGCGATCGCGATCGGGTCGCTGCGCGCCGGGCGCTACACGATCAAGGCGTCCACCCTCGTCGCCCGCCCCGGCCTCACCCTGCGCCTCTCGGCGGCCTGGTTCCGCTGACCACGGCGCGGGCTGTTGTTCGGACGCCCGAGCCCGGCGCTGCCCCGCGACGTTGGCCCTCAGGGCAGCGTCAGCGCGCTCGGGTAGGTCGTCGTGTCGTAGGCAATCTCGACGTTGCGGGTGCCCCCGGTAGCGACGAGCTTGACCTCGATCTGCCGACCGGCGGGGACCATCACGCTCGCCAGCGACCACGTCGGAGTGCAGGCAGCCCACGCCGAAGTCGACTCGGTTGTCACCGTGACGTCGGCCGAGCCGAGATCCGTGAACGCCCGGCGCCGCCTTCACCGCCGGCCGGCCCCTCCGTGACTCCGGGGTTCCGCAGCTAAACGCCCCGAACGGCATACGGGCGGCTCCATCTGAGCACGAAAGAGGCCGCCGAATAAGTCTCCGGAGTCATTCTGCATAGATACACGTCTGGGCTCGTGTGGTGTTGACGAGATAGATAGGTTCTGGTACGCTGCCGGGCATGTACCTGCGGACCACCCGGCGGCGCAACGGCAATGGCTCGGACGTCAGGTACCTGTCCCTCGCCCACAACGAGTGGGACCCGGTGGCCCGCCGCTCGAAGGTCCGGATCCTGTTCAACTTCGGGCGCGAGGATGAGCTCGACCGGGACGCGATCCGGCGGCTGATCGGGTCGCTGTCGCGGGCCCTGCCGCCGGGCGAGGCGCTCGCCCTTGCGGCGCCCGAGCTCGCGTTCCTCGAGTCGCGGCCCCTCGGCGGCGCACACCTGCTCGACGGCCTGTGGCACAGGCTCGGCCTGCACGAGATCCTGGCCCGTCTGCTGCGCGGGCGGCGGCTCGATCCGGCGGCCGAGCGGGCCCTCTTCGCGCTGGTCGCCAACCGGGCGCTCGAACCGCTTTCCAAGCTCAGCTGTGCCGCCTGGGTGGGCGAGCGGGTGACCATCCCGGGCCTTGCGGAACTCTCCGACGACCAGTGCTACCGGGCCATGGACTGGCTGCTCGCGATCGAGGCCGAGCTTGCCGAACAGGTGTACTGGTCGGTCGCCAATCTCCTCAACCTCGAAGTCGACCTGCTCTTCTTCGACACCACCAGCACGTACTTCGAGACCGACGAGGCCGACCCGCCGAGCCCTGGGGCGGACAAGGGCTTCCGCACCTTCGGCCACAGCAAGGACCACCGGCCGGACCTGCCCCAGGTCGTGATCGGTCTCGCGGTGACCCGCGAGGGGATCCCCATCCGGGTCTGGACCTTCCCCGGCAACACCGCCGATCAGGCACTCATCCGGCTGGTCAAGGACGACCTGCGGGCCTGGAAGCTCGGCAGAGTGGTCTGGGTGACCGACCGGGGCTTCGCGTCGGCTGCGAACCGCCGCTACCTCCAGCGCGCGGGTGGCCACTACATCACGGGAGAGAAGCTCCGCTCCGGGTCGGCGGAGGCCAAGGCCGCCCTCGCCCGCCAGGGCCGCTACCAGGTGGTGGCCGGCAACCTCGAGGTGAAGGAGGTCGTCCTCGACGACGGGACGATGCGCGACCGCTTCGTCGTCTGCCGCAACCCGGCCGAGGCCACCCGCGACGCGGCGATCCGCGAGCGCCTGCTCGGCCAGCTCGAGGCCGCGATCGCGGGCTCGGACGAGCTTGCCCCCGCCGCGCGCGAGGCGCTCGCCTGCGACCTGCGCGGCACGCCGACCAACCGGCGCTTCCTGCGGGTGACCGCGGCAGGGTTGCTGCGGATCGACCGGGCGGCGGTCGCGGTGGACGCGCACCTCGACGGCAAGTTCCTCCTGCGGACCAGCGACCCGACCCTGTCGGCGGCTGACGTCGCGCTCGGGTACAAGCAGCTCCTCGAGGTCGAGCGCTCGTGGCGGGACATGAAGACGACCCTCGAGCTCCGGCCGGTCTACCACCGCCGGCCCGACCGCATCCGCTCACACGTCCTGCTCTGCTGGCTCTCCCTGCTCCTGGTCCGGATCGCCGAGAACGCGACCGGCGAGACCTGGCGGAACCTGCGCGTCGAGCTCGACAAACTCCACCTCGGGCGCTTCGTCGGACCGGCCGGCGAGGTCTCTCAGCGGACCGAGATCACCCCGCGCCAGGCGGCGATCTTCCGGGCCGCGGATGTCGCCGAGCCGCCCCGCTACGTCCGGGTGGCCACGCCGCAGGCTGCATCAGCCGCTGCCGGCTGATCTATCCCGCCCGCACGCGCCACGCGTGTCATAGGTACACGTTCACGCTCCAGCTGCGGAACCCCGGTGACTCTCGGGCGATGATTCGTGGCTCCGGTGACGCCGGCGCCGCCCGACGGCCGATCGGCCCCTCTCGTCGCCGCCCGACGCGCCGTTGCCGGGCTCCGCCACGCACGGCCGAGCCAGGCCACACCGGCACCGCCGACCGTCATGGCTGCCGCCGACGCTCACGGCGCCCGCGACCGGCCGCCAACTCACTAATCATCGACTCCAAGGCAACGGTCCCGTCCGCCCGATCCGGCCGCCCCGCCCGCCCCGTCTCTGGCGGGCCGGCGCCGACTACGAGGGCGCCGCCGCCCTCCTGAGCTCCCGCGGCGGTCCGTCCATCAGGTGCGCCTCGCGACCGTGGACGGTCATCCAGACGATCGCCGCGCCCGGCCAGGCCAGTCCGCCCCGCAGCGCCTCGACGGCGACCGACGCTTCCACCGGATACGCCGCCGCGAACAGCGCCTGAAGCTCGCTGATCACGGCCCGAGTCGCCTGTGTCGAGCGCAGGACCAGGAGGCGGCTGATCGCCGGCTTGCCGCAACTTCCGTCATCGGCCGCGGCCGCTGCCATCCGGTAGAGGTCCGACGACGGCAGCGCCTCCGCCTTCTCGTTCGCCCATCGGACATCCTGTTCCGCTCGGCGCAGCTGCGATTGGACTTCCGTCGCGATGAGCCCGTGGTCAATCGAGTCCGCGAGCACCACGTCG
>JAZDPM010000112.1:0-6269 GCA_043797725.1 Chloroflexota bacterium | reverse complement strand
CACGAAGTAGGCGGCCCGCTCCGTCGCGTCCGACAACCGCTCGCCCTCGGGCAGCGTGCTCTCGACCACCGTGGGCACCGGGCAGCGCCCCGCGATCGCGCCCAGGGCCGCGACCAGGCCGCGGTCGAGCAGGATCGCCGGAGCGATCCCGCGCACCAGGTCGCGCAGCTCGGCCAGCGCCTGGCGGGCCTGCTCCTGCGCCTCGGCGACGAGCGCCCGGGCGCCCGCGGGGTCCGTGTCGATCCGCTCGGCGGCCAGGGACAGGTCGATCGTCAGCATGACCAGGCGCTGCTGGGCCCCGTCGTGCAGGTCGCGCTCGATGCGGCGCAGCTCGCTCGCCTCCACGTCGATGACGGCCTTGCGGCTCCCCTCGAGCGTCGCCACCCGGCGCGCGAGCTGGCGCTGCTCCGAGTCGCACAGCAGGCCGGCGACGACCGCGCGATGGAGTGCCATCAACCCCTGCGCGGCGGACGCTGCGACGGGGGCCATGACCAGGCCGAGCACCCCGCCGACGAGGGAGACCGCCAGGGAGGGCGCCGCCGGCCATCCCGCCACGGCGGGCAGGCTCATCGCGGAGTACCAGAGCGGCATGGAGAGCAAGGCCAGGGAGATCCCCCAGAGCACAACGGTGACGACGAACTCGAGGATCGTGAGCGGGAACGCGATGAACACGTAGACCACGTCGCGCCAGCGGCTGGCGTCCACGAACACCGCGAGGAGCAGGTCCCGCAGCCCGTTGCCGTAGGGGCGGTAGGCGTGCGGCCGGAGCGGCCGCGGGTCGGCCAGGCTCACCCGCCAGCGCTCCGCCCTGGCCACGAGGCGGCAACCCTCGATGCCCAGGCCGATCACCACGACGCCGACCCCCACGACCAGGAGGGAGGTGCCGGACGAGAAGGCGGCCATGACCAGGGCGAACGCCAGGAGCTCCACCCAGAACCCCAGGAAGATCGCCACGGTGGCGTACCAGGTGGCGGGGTGGAGCGGGGAGAGCAGGAAGGCGCCGACCGCGCCCCGAGTCCGCCCCCTGACCCGAGCGCCCATGAGGGCGCTCAGGACCAGGAGCAGTCCCAGGACGAGGAACGGCGCGCCGATCACGGTTCGAGGGCCTTCCGGCGGGTCGCGCCCACCACGAGCGCGATGCCAAGGGCCACCAGGAACGCCGGCCCGAGGGCCACGCCGACCGCCCAGCCGGGCAGGAGGATCTTGGCCAGCGCGATCGAGCCGAAGGCGACGAACATGACGCCCACGATGAGGCCTCCGCGACCGCCGCGGGCGTCGGACCGGTCGCCGGGAGCGGTCCACGCGGGTGCCGGCGCCGACCACTGGGGTGTCGCCGTCCAGGCGGTGCTCGCCGGCGCGCCGTCGGGGTCTGCCCCTCCTTCGGTGCTCGTCGGGTCGCCGTCCGGGTTGGCCGCCGGGCCGCCCCCAGGGTTGGCGGCAGCGCCGCCGGCCGCCTGCCAGGGCCCGCCGCCAGGCGTCGGCAGCCCACGCGGATCGAGCGGGACGACGAAGGCCATGATGATGTAGAGCAGGATCGTGAACCCGCCGAGGAAGACCGAGAGGATCCAGAGGATCCGGACGACCGTCGGGTCGATCTCGAGGTATTCGGCCAGGCCGCCGGCGATGCCGGCCAGCTGCCGATCACGGCGACTGCGGTAGAGACGACGGGGGTTCACTGACAGCCTCCCACGGGGTTGACGTCCACGCTACCAACGTTGACCGAGATGGTCACGTCCGCGTGGTGGTTTGCCATCGAGTAGCCGGGGCTCTCCCAGGCATCGCCGTTGTGGACGAGCCCGGCGTAGTTCGTGGAGCCCAGCACGGTGTTGCTGCGGACCCTCAGGCCGACGTCGCTGGCGGCGCAGACCTTGAGCGAGCCGGCGTTGACCGAGAGGTCGGCGCCGACGTCCTGGTTGTCGGGCAGGCGCAGCGAGGCCGCGGCCGCGTTGACGCTCATCGACAGGTGGGCGACGGTCGCCCCGGACAGGTCGACCCGCGTATCTCCGGCGTTCACGGCCAGCCGCACGTTCCCGAGCTGTGCGCCGGCCATGTCGAACCGACCGCGCCCGGCGTTGACCTCGGCCGCCAGGTCCAGCCTGCTGGCGACGGGCAGGGAGAGCCGCCACGTCTCGCCGCCGCGGATGAATTCGAACGGACGCGCCCGGCTTGACGACGCGACCGAGAGCCGGCCGGCGGACACGCCGACCGTGGCGACCGTTCCGGCCCCGCTGCCCGTCTCCAGCCGCCAGCCGGTGCCGGGGGCCATCGTGACGGACAGGTCGCCGCAGGCGAGCCTCAGGTCGACCGAGGCCGCGGCGTCGAACGTGCCCTCCCGCGTGACGAAGCTCGCCGGCCGGGCGTCGCCGCAGTCCAGCGGCATCCGCGGCGCGGCAACCACCAGCCCACCGAGCAGGAGCCCGGGCATCGCGGCGGCAAGCATGCCGCCGGCCAGGCCGAACCGGGTTCGGCGGAGGAGGATTCCTATGCCCAGGGCGATGATGGCGACCGGCCAGAGACGCAGCAGCTGCGTCATGACCTCGCGGTCGGCGGCGTCACCCTGCCCGACGAGCAACACGGCGCCCGCCGCGACGAGGAACACCCCCAGGTAGAGGAACCGGCGATTGACCATCATGTCTGCCTCCAGGCCACTGCGATCGATGCCCAGACACTACGTTTGGCGGGGGTGCCGGACCAGCCGGGCAGCAGGCATCTTCGGGGTGGGGCTAGCACCATCTCCCGCGGCCCCGGCGTACCATCCGCCCGGTGACGCGCTTCCCCGACGGCATGGACGTCGAGGGCCCGGTCCAGGCCGAGCTCTTCGTCGTCTGGCTGGCCGGCGATCACCTGGAGCTGACGGGCCCGTGCGGTGCCGCGCCGTGGCTGCTCGAGCTCGGGCCGCCGCCAGGGAGCCACCGGGGCAGGCTCGTCGCGTCCGGCGTCGCGCGGGTGCGCGCGGTACGATCCGGCTGCCGTGCAGGTGGCCGAGTTCCCCGAGCCGGACGAGCGAGCCGAGACATGAGCCTTGTGCAGGTCGATTACCCGAAGCCCGCGAGCGACGGTTCCGAGCGCATCGCTCTCGCCTGGGCCACGGTGCCGCTCACTCCGACCCCGGCCCAACGGGCCCAGCAGAAGGCGCGGGCAGCCGCGTTGCTCCGGGAGCGCGACGCGGTCCTGGTCGCCCACTTCTACGTCGACGGCGACCTCCAGGACCTGGCTCTCGAGACGGGCGGATGCGTGGCCGACTCGCTCGAGATGGCCCGCTTCGGACGCGACCACCCGGCCCGGACGCTGGTCGTGGCCGGCGTCCGCTTCATGGGCGAGACGGCGAAGATCCTGAGCCCGGAGAAGCGGGTCCTGGTGCCCGACCTCGAGGCGACCTGCTCCCTCGACCTGGGCTGCCCACCGGACGAGTTCGCCGCCTTCTGCGACGCGAACCCCGACCGGACCGTCGTCGTCTACGCCAACACGAGCGCCGCCGTGAAGGCCCGCGCCGACTGGATGGTCACCAGCTCCTGCGCCCTGGCGATCGCGCGCCACCTGGCGGAGCGGGGCGAGAAGATCCTGTGGGCGCCGGACCGGCATCTCGGCAGCTACATCGCGCGGGAGACCGGCGCGGACATTCTGATGTGGAACGGCGCCTGTGTCGTCCATGATGAGTTCAAGGGCCTCGAGCTCCAGCTCCTCCGCGAGGAGCACCCGGACGCGCTGGTCCTCGTCCACCCGGAGTCGCCCGAGAGCGTCGTGGCGCAGGCCCACGTCGTCGGCTCGACCTCCCAGCTCCTCCGGGTCGTCATCGACGGCGACGCCCGCGAGTACATCGTCGCGACCGACAACGGCATCTTCCACCGCATGCGCCAGCTGGCCCCCGACAAGACGCTCATCGAGGCGCCCACGGCCGGCGACAGCGCAACCTGCAAGAGCTGCGCGCACTGCCCGTGGATGGCGATGAACGCCCTCTCGGGCGTGATCGACGCCCTGGAGCGCGGCTGCGGCGAGATCGTGGTGCCGGAGCCCACGCGCGCCCGTGCCCTGGGCTGCATCGACCGGATGCTGGCTTTCGTGGCCGCGCACCCGGAGAGCCTCGTCGCGCCCAGCCACGGGTTCGTGCCCCATCTCGGCTCGGCCTGAGGGATCGGGCGGTGTACGCGATCGATCCGCCGGCCGCCGACGAGACGCCGGCCGCCTACGACCCGCCATCCGCGAACGAGACGCTCGAGGAGGCGCGGGCCCGCAACGTGCGGGACGCGCTGCGCGAGGACGTCGGGACCGGCGACCCGACGGCGCTCCTCGTCCCGCGGCGCCCGGTCACCGCGCGGGTTCGCGTGCGCGAGGAGGCCGTCCTGTGCGGGCGCGAGTGGTTCGAGGCGTGCTTCCGGGCGCTCGACGGCGCCGTCCGCGTCGACTGGCGGTACGACGAGGGCGCCGACATGGCGGCCGACACCCCGGTCTGCGAGGTGCACGGCGATGCGCGCGCCCTGCTCACTGCCGAACGCCCGGCGCTGAACTTCCTGCAGCTCCTGTCGGGCACCGCCACGACAACGCGGCGTCACGTGCGCGTGATCGAGGGCGCATCGCCGAACCCCAGGGGCTGCGCGGTCCTCGACACGCGCAAGACGATCCCGGGCCTGCGCCGGGCGCAGAAGTACGCCGTCCGCATCGGCGGCGGCGCAAACCAGCGCCTGGCCCTGTGGGACGGCATCCTGGTCAAGGAGAACCACGTCGCCGCGGCCGGCGGCGTCGGGGCGGCCCTGCGCAACGCCGCGGCGCTCGGCGCCGGCGTCGAGACCCAGGTCGAGGTGGAAGACCTGGACCAGCTGCGCGAGGCGCTCGCGGCCGGCGCCACCAGCGTGCTCCTCGACAACTTCACGCTCGAGCGCATGCGCGAGGCGGTCGCCCTGGCCGCCGGGCGGGCGCTCCTGGAGGTGTCGGGCGGCGTGACCCTGGACCGCCTCCGCGAGATCGCCGCGACCGGTGTCGACCGGATCTCGATCGGCGCCCTGACCAAGGACGTGCGGGCGGTCGACTACTCGATGCGGTTCGTCTGACGGCCGCGCCTGCTGCGGGTGCCTCCGCGCGGACCGCCTGGCTCAGCCGTCGCGCGGCCCGCGGATCAGCACCGTCGGGAAGCTGGTCGGGAGCGTGTACGGGTAGTCCCGGCTGAAGTGGAGCCCCCGGCTCTCGTGGCGCTCCAGCGCCGACCGGACCACGAGCTCCGCGCAATCGACCAGGTTGCGCAGCTCCAGGAGGTCGCGGTTGACCCGGAAGTTGGCGTAGTACTCGTCGATCTCGCCCCGCAGGAGGTGGATCCGCCGAAGCGCCCGGTCGAGCCGCTTGGTGGTCCGCACGATGCCGACGTAGTTCCACATGAAGAGCCGCAGCTCGTCCCAGTTGTGGGAGATGACCACCTGCTCGTCGGCGTTCTCCACCCGGCTCTCGTCCCAGTCCGGCAGCGCGATCACCTCGCCCGGCGCCTCCCCGTCGATCCGCGCGGCACAGCTCTGGCCGACGACGACGCACTCGAGCAGCGAGTTGCTGGCGAGCCGATTGGCGCCGTGAAGACCCGTGTAGGTGGTCTCGCCGACGGCGTAGAGTCCCGGCAGGTCCGTGCGCCCGTCCAGGTCGGTGACCACGCCGCCGCACGTGTAGTGCGCTGCCGGCACCACCGGGATCGGCTGCCGCGCGATGTCGATGCCGAGCTCCAGGCAGCGGGCGTGGATCGTCGGGAAGTGCTCCACCAGGAAGGTCTCGCCGAGGTGCGTGGCGTCCAGCCAGACGTGGTCCAGGCCGTGCTTCTTCATCTCGAAGTCGATCGCCCGGGCCACGATGTCGCGCGGCGCGAGCTCCAGGCGCGGGTCGTGCGCCGCCATGAACCGCGTGCCGTCGGGCAGCGTCAGGTGCGCGCCCTCGCCGCGGAGCGCCTCGCTGATCAGGAAGGTGCGCTCCAGCGGGTGGTAGAGGCAGGTCGGGTGGAACTGGACGAACTCCATGTTCCCGACCCGGCAGCCGGCGCGCCAGGCCATGGCAATCCCGTCGCCGGTGGAGGTATCCGGGTTCGTCGTGTAGCGGTAGACCTTGCCGACGCCGCCGGTTGCCAGCACCACGGCCGCGGCTGGGAGCGTCTCGATGTGCTGCCGGTCCATGTCCAGCGCGTAGACGCCGTAGCAGCGCTCGGGCTCGTCGCGGCGGAGATGGCGCGACGTGACGAGGTCGACCGCCATCCAGCGCTCCAGCATCGTGATGTTCGGATGGCGGCGAGCGCGCCCGAGGAG
>JAZDPM010000061.1:0-7780 GCA_043797725.1 Chloroflexota bacterium | reverse complement strand
GCCATCTTCCGGGCCGTCTACCTCGAGAACGTGTCGACCGACAACCCCGACGGCGTCCTGCCGTCGGTCTCCACCCCGCACAACGGCGACCGGGTGACCCTGCCCGGCTTCTACGACACGGTGCGGGCCCTCGACCAGGTCACCTCGGTGGACTACTACATCCCCGGCTGCGCCCCCACCCCCAACATCATCGCCGGGGCGGTGCAGACCCTGCTGAGCGGCGACCTGCCCCCGGCGGGGACGGTGCTGACGCCGGACATCGCCCTGTGCGAGGAGTGCCCCCGCCTGGACACCAAGCCGCAGGACCTGAGCCTGGAGCGCTTCCGGCGGCCCCATGAGATCCTCATCGATGAGGAGACCTGCCTGCTGGCCCAGGGGCTGCTGTGCATGGGGCCGGCGACCCGGACGGGATGCGGCCAGCTGTGCATCAATGGGAACATGCCCTGCACCGGCTGTTTCGGCCCCACCAGCAAGGTGCGCGACCAGGGCGGCAAGTATCTGTCGGCCCTGGCCTCGATGCTCTCGGCCCTTGACGACGAGGCCATCGAGACGGCCCTCGACAGCATCCCCGACCCCATCGGCACCTTCTACCGCTACGGCCTGGCCGGCTCGCTGCTGCGCCGGCGCAAGATGACCCCCGTCGACGCCTGAGGAGCCAGACACATGCCCGAGGAGATGACCACCCAGGAGGCGTGGCGCCAGGGCTCCCAGGGGGCCGAGGCCGCCTACGCCCGCCGCCGCATCACCATCGATCCCATCACCCGCCTCGAGGGGCATGGCAAGATCGACATCTTCCTCGACGAGGCGGGGGACGTGGACCGGGCCTACTTCCAGGTCCCGGAACTGCGCGGCTTCGAGAAGTTCGCCCAGGGCCGCCCCGTCGAGGACATGCCCCAGATCACCTCGCGGATCTGCGGGGTGTGTCCCACGGCGCACCACATGGCTGCCACCAAGGCGCTCGACGCTGTCTACAAGGTCGACCCCCCGCCGGCGGCGAAGAAGATCCGGGAACTGGTCTACTCGGCGTTCATGGTCGAGGACCACGCCCTGCACTTCTACTTCCTCGGCGGCCCCGACTTCGTGGTGGGCCCCGAGGCGCCGGCCGCCCAGCGCAACATCCTCGGCGTCATCGCCGCGGTGGGCGCGGAGGTCGGGCTGCGGGTGATCACCATGCGCCGCCGCCTCCGGGAGATCATCACCCTGACCGGCGGGAAGGTGATCCACCCCGTTCTCGGCCTCCCCGGCGGCGTGGCCAAGCGGGTCACCGCCGAGCAGCAGGCGCAGATCAAGGAGACGGCTGCCGACGCGGTGGACTTCGCCCAGTTCACCCTGGGCGTCTTCCGCTCCGTCGTGCTGGCCAACCCGGCGTACGTCGACCTCATCGTCTCCGACGCCTTCACCCACCGCACGTACTACATGGGCCTCATGGACGGGCAGAATCGGCCCAACTTCTACGACGGGCAGCTCCGCGTGGTGACTCCCGAAGGTGGGGAGTGGGCGACCTTCCCGGCTGCCAACTACCTCGACTTCGTGGCGGAGCACGTCGAGCCCTGGTCATACGTCAAGTTCTGCTACCTCAAGCCGCTGGGCTGGCACGGTTTCACCGACGGCGCCGAGAGCGGCATCTACTCGGTCGCTCCCCTTGCCCGGCTCAACGTTGCCGACGCAATGGCCACCCCCCTGGCCCAGGAGGCATACGAGGAGATGTTCTCCACGCTGGGGGGCAAGCCGGTGCACCACACCCTGGCCAACCACTGGGCCCGGGTCGTGGAGCTGCTCTACGCCGCGGAGCGGCTCAAGGAGCTGGCCGACGACCCGGAGCTCATCGACCCCAACGTGCGCACCCTGCCCACCGAGACGCCGCGCGAGGGTGTCGGTGTGGTCGAGGCGCCGCGGGGCACGCTGTTCCACCACTACGTCACCGACTCTCGCGGGATCGTGGAGCAGGCCAACCTGATCGTGGCCACCCAGAACAACTCGGCGCGCATCGCGATGAGCGTGGAGAAAGCGGCCAAGGGGCTGATCTCGAAGGGGAAGGTGTCCGAGGGCATCCTCAACAAGGTGGAGATGGCCTTCCGCGCCTACGACCCCTGCCTCGGCTGTGCCACCCACTCCCTTCCGGGAAGCATGCCCCTGCTGCTGGCGGTCCGCGGGCCCGACGGCGCGACGCTGTCGCTGCTGCGCCGCGACTCCGATGGCAGCCTCCACCGCGAGTAGCGGCACCGCCGCGGGGGGCAGTGTCGCCGCCGGGGGCGGTGCCGCCGCAGGGCCCATCCGGGTGCTCTGCCTGGGCAACGAGCTCGTCTCCGACGACGCCCTGGGCATCGTCGCCGCCCGCCGGCTGTTCCGGCGCCTCGCCGTCGCCGGCACGCCGGTGCCCCCCGGGCCTTCACTCGACCCGGCGGTGACGGTGCGCGCCTTCGAGATTCCCCGGGTCGGGCCCGTCGAGGTCGTGGAGACCGCCCTCACCGGCATGTACCTGCTCGAGGCGGTGGTGGGGGCCTCCCGGCTCATCGTCGTCGACACCATCGTCACCGGCGCAAGCGACCCGGGCACGGTGCTCGAGCTGAAGGAGAGCGACCTCGCCGGCCCTCGCGGTAGCTCGCCCCACTACATCGGCCTCCTGGAGACTCTCGACCTGGCCCGCGCCCTAGGCCTGGAGGTGCCCGCCGACCTGGTCATCCTCGCCGTCGAGGCCGGGGACTACCTGACCATCGGCGGGGAGATGACCGCTCCCGTGAGGGCGGCGGTGCCGGTCGTGGTGGAGCGGGTGATGGCCCTCATCGGGGATGGAGCGGTGGTGCCGGCCTGAGGGCCCACGCCCGGGCCGGGATCCGGCATCCGGAACGACGAGAGCCTGCACTTGGGGAAGCTCCTCCGGCGCACCCCTGGAGTCCTCGTGTCCTTCGGCTCGTGCGCCTTTGAGGCGGCGGTCGCCGGCGACCTGCGGAGGGCCCATGCACGAAGCCGGAGTGGCCTCTTGACTTGGCGGCCACAGGGCCCCCACGATCGGGACGTTCGGCCGATCCAGCGTGCCGGCCGGGAGAGCACGCTGCGCGGCAACCTAGAACGCCCCGGAGGTGTCTTGGCCGTGGACCCGCTCATGCTGGCGCGGTGGCAGTTCGGCATCACGACCGTCTACCACTTCCTGTTCGTCCCGCTCACGATCTCGCTCGCGTTCGTCGTGGCCGGCTTCCAGACGGCCTGGTACCGGAGCGGCAACGAGGCGCACCTGCGCCTGACGCAGTTCTTCGGGAAGCTCTTCCTGATCAACTTCGCGATCGGTGTCGTGACGGGGATCGTCCAGGAGTTCCAGTTCGGCATGAACTGGAGCGACTACAGCCGGTTCGTGGGCGACGTCTTCGGGGTCCCGCTCGCGATCGAGGGCCTCGTGGCCTTCTTCCTGGAGTCCACCTTCCTGGGGCTCTGGGTCTTCGGCTGGGACCGCCTTCCGAAGGGCGTCCACCTGGCCACGATCTGGATCGCGGCCATCGGCACCGTGCTGTCGGCCTACTTCATCCTGGCCGCCAACGCCTGGATGCAGCACCCGGTGGGCTACACGGTGAACGCAGCTGCGGGGCGCGCCGAGCTGAACGACATCATGGCCGTCCTCCTCAACTCCACGGCCCTCGTGATGGTCGCGCACGTGATCCCGGCCGCGTTCCTCACCGGCGGCGCCTTCGTCGCCGGTGTCGCGATGTGGCGCCTCATCCGTCACCCGGACGTGGACACGGCCACGTACCGGAAGGCGGCCATCGCCGGGTCGTGGGTGGTCGTAGCTGCCGGCCTCCTGGTCGTCGTAACCGGCGACCTGCAGGGAAAGCTCATCAACGACCAGCAGCCGATGAAGCAGGCCGCCGCGGAAGCCCTCTGGGACACGTCGGCGCCTGCGTCCTTCTCGGTCTTCACGATCGGTTCGCTCGACGGCTCCGAGGAGATCTTCTCGATCCGGATCCCCTACGTGCTCTCGTGGCTCGCCACCGGGTCGTTCGACGGCGAGGTCCAGGGGATCAACGACCTCCAGGCCCGCGCCGAGCAGACGTACGGACCCGGCAACTACACGCCCAACATCCCCCTCGCGTACTGGGCCTTTCGGGCGATGATCGGCGCCGGGTCGCTCGCCGCGCTGGCCGCGGCCTGGTTCCTGTGGCGGATGCGCCGAGGGCGCCTCCCGGGCCGAGGGGTCGTCGCGATCGCGATCCTCCTGCCCTTCCTGCCCCTGGCCGCGAACTCCGTCGGCTGGATCACCACCGAGGCGGGCCGGCAGCCGTGGGTCGTGTGGGGGCTCATGCCGACGCAGCTGGGCGTCTCGCCCGGGACCTCGGCCCTCGAGGTGGGCCTGACGCTCCTCGGCTTCACGGTGATCTACGGGATCCTGGCGGTCGTCGAGGTCGGCCTCCTGTTGCGCCAGATCCGGGCCGGCCTTCCCGAAACGGAAGCCGCCGCGGGCCTCCACGGCGAGGGCGAGCCCGGGCTCGCCCTCGGGTACTGAGGGCACTGCGATGGAGCTCACCACGCTCTGGTTCATCCTCATCGCCGGCCTCTGGGTCGGCTACTTCGTCCTGGAGGGCTTCGACTTCGGGGTAGGTATCCTCCTGTCGGTCCTCGGGCGCACGGAGCCGGAGCGGCGGGCGATGCTCCGGACCATCGGGCCCGTCTGGGACGGCAACGAGGTCTGGCTCATCGTCGCCGGCGGGGCCACCTTCGCCGCCTTCCCCGAGTGGTACGCGACGCTCTTCTCGGGCTTCTACTTGGCCCTCTTCGCGATCCTCCTCGCGCTCATCCTCCGGGGGATCGCGATCGAGTACCGCAACAAGCGACCGGAGCTCGACTGGCGCACCCGCTGGGACCGGGCGATCGCCGTCGGGTCGTTCGTGCCCGCGTTCCTGTGGGGCGTCGCCTTCGGCAACATCGTGCAGGGCGTCCCCATCGACGCCGACAAGGAGTTCACCGGCACCTTCATCACGCTCCTCAACCCGTACGCGCTGCTCGGCGGCCTGACGACGCTCTTGCTGTTCGTCACCCACGGCGCGGTCTTCCTGGCCCTCAAGACGGACGGAGTCATCCGGGAGCGGGCGAACCGGGCGGCCTGGTGGATCGGGCTGCCGACGGCGCTTGTCGCCCTCGCCTTCCTGGCCTGGACGCAGGCGATCCGGGGCGATGCCCTCTCGATCGGCGCGGCGGTCCTCGCCGCCGGCGCGCTGGTCGCCGGGATCGCCGCCAATCGCCGCGGGCGCGAAGGCTGGGCCTTCCTCGGCACGGCGGTGGCGATCGCGCTCGCCGTCGCCAGCCTCTTCGCCGCCCTCTTCCCCGAGGTAATGCCCTCGTCGACGGACGCAGCCTTCAGCCTGACGACCGCGAACGCGTCGTCGACCGAGTACACGCTCACGATCATGACCGTCGTGGCCGTCCATTTCGCCCCGATCGTCCTCCTCTACCAGGGGTGGACCTACTGGATCTTCCGGAAGCGGATCACCGTCCCGCCCGCGGCCGTCGAGTCCTGAGTCCTTGGCCGCGTCCCCCGGCCGTGCATGACCCCGGCTGACCGGCGCCTGCTCGCCTCGGGGAGGCCTGCCGCCGCCGTCGTCGCTGCGGCAATCGCGCTGGGGGTGCTGAGCGCCGCGCTCGCCGTCGCCCAGGCGTGGCTGCTGGCCCGGGCGATCGCGGGGGCCGTCCTCGGAGGCCAGGGCCCGACCGACCTTGCCCCGCTTCTCGTCGCCCTCGCCGTCGCCCTGGGCGCCCGGTCGCTGCTCGGGTGGTGGGCCGAGGTGGTGGCCCAGCGGATCAGCGGCGCGGTGAAGTCCGACCTGCGCCGGCGCCTGCTGGCCCGGGCGATCGGCCTGGGGCCGCGCTGGGCCGCCGAGGCGCGCAGCGGCGAGGTTGCCCTGCTCGCGACCCGCGGCCTGGACGCCCTCGACGGCTACTTCGCCCGCTACCTCCCGCAGGTCGCGCTGGCGGCCATCGTCCCGGTGGTCGTCGTCGCCTGCCTGTCGGTCGTCGATGCGATCGCGGCGCTGACCGTCCTGGTCACCGTCCCGCTCATCCCCGTGTTCATGGTGCTTGTCGGTCGCATGTCGGCGGCGCGGCGCCACCGGCGCTGGGCGGCGCTGGAGCGGCTGGCGCACCGGTTCCTCGACGTGGTGGCCGGCCTGCCGACGCTCCGGGCCTACGGCCGCGCCGACGCCCAGGTCGCGATCCTGCGCCGGGCCACCGACGGGTATCGCGGCGAGACGATGGGCGTGCTGCGCGTCGCGTTCCTCTCGGCGCTGGTCCTCGAGATGCTGGCCACGATCTCGGTCGCCCTCGTGGCCGTGGGGATCGGGCTCCGGCTCGTCACCGGCGGGCTGGACCTCGAGACGGGCCTCTTCGCCCTGGTGCTCGCGCCCGAGGCGTACCTCCCGCTGCGGCGCCTGGGCGCCGAGTTCCACGCCAGCGAGGAGGGCTTGGCGGCGGCCACGAAGGCCTTCGAGCTCCTCGACACGCCGGCGCCGGCCGGCCGCGCCGGGCGGACGGACGTGCCCGACCTCCGCGGCGGGCGCCTCGTCGTGGAGGGGGTCTCCGTGGCCCAGCCGGGACGGGGGGTCGAGGCGCCGGCTGCCGCCTCGCTGGTCGCCCGGCCCGGCGAGGTGGTCGCGGTGACGGGCCCGAGCGGCGCAGGGAAGAGCAGCCTGCTGGCGGCGCTCCTGGGGTTCATCGAGCCGGCCGCAGGGCGCATCGCCCTCGTTGACGCCGAGGGGCGGGAGACGGACCTGGCCGAGCTCGACGGCGATGCCTGGCGGGCCCGCGTCGGCTGGGTGCCGCAGGTGCCCTTCCTCTTCGCGGGCACCGTGGCCGAGAACGTCCGCCTCGCGGCCCCCGGCGCATCGGACGCGGCCGTCGCCGGGGCGCTCGCCGATCTCGGCCTCGCCGGGCTGGACCCGGGGCTGGTCCTCGGGGAGCGCGGCGCCGGGCTCTCCAGCGGCCAGCGACGCCGGGTGGGGGTTGCCCGGGCGCTGCTCCGGGGCGCCCCGCTCATCCTGCTCGATGAGCCGACGGCCGGCCTGGATGAGGCCTCGGAGGCGGCCGTCTTGGGCGCCGTCCGCGCGGCCGCCGACGGCGGCGCGGCGGTGATCCTCGTCGCCCACCGGCCGTCGGCCGTGGCAACCGCCGACCGGGTCGTGGAGGTGGCCTGGCGGGCAGCTGCGGGAGCGTCCGCGTGAGCGCCCTGCTCCGGATCGCCCGGCTGGGCCGACCGGTCACCCCGCGCCTGGCGCTCGCCGTCGTGGCCGGGGTCGGGGCCGCGGCCGCGGCGGTTGCGCTCGCCGCGACCTCCGCCTGGCTCATCTCCCGCGCCGCCGAGCAGCCGCCGGTCCTGGTGCTCCTCACCGCCGTCACCGCAGTCCGCGCCTTCGGGATCGCGCGCGGCGTCCTCCGGTACGCCGAGCGGCTGGCGGCCCACGACGCCGCCTTCCGGGTCCTCGGCGAGCTCCGCGCGGACGTCTACGCCCGGCTCGCCCGGCTCGCGCCGGCCGGCCTGGCGGAGCTCCGTTCCGGGGATCTCCTGGCCCGCCTCGTGGGCGACGTCGACGGTCTCGCCGACCTCTGGCTGCGCTTCCTCCTGCCGTACCTCGGGGCCGGGATCGTGGCCGCCGGCGCCGTCGCGCTCGTCGGGTCGCTCGTCCCCGCCGCGGGCGTGGCGCTCGGCGCAATGCTCGTCGTGGGGGCGCTGGCCGCGCCGCTGGCCGCCGTCGTCGTGGCGCGGCGTGCCGAGTCCGCCCTCGCGCCGGCCCGCGGCGCGCTG
>JAZDPM010000025.1:0-26748 GCA_043797725.1 Chloroflexota bacterium | reverse complement strand
GTCCGGTTGACCAGGCTCCGGTTGGCCGTTCCCTGGGACACGTTGCTCAGGCCGATCGCGATTCGCGGCGACGGGTCGCACAGCGACCGGAAGGCCGGAATCGCCTTGAGCGCGGCCGCGCACTGGTCCTGGGCCGCGCTCACCGGCAGCACGATGGGGTCCAGGTAGAGCCGATCGGGCTCGATGCCCGCCTCCAGGGCCCGGGCCACGATCGTCAGGGCGATCTCCGCGCGGGCCTCGGCGTTCCGGGGAATCCCGCGCTCGTCGATCGTGAGGCCGATGAGGCTCGCGTTGTAGGTTGCCGCCAGCGGCAGCATCGTGTCCAGCTTCGCCTGGGCCCCGGTCGTCGAGTTGATGATGGCCGGGCGACGGGCAGCACGGAGCCCGGCCTCGACCACGGGGGGCTTCGGGCTGTCGATCGCGAGCGGAACGTCCACGGCGGCCTGGATGGCTTCGACCAGCCAGCGCATCACCTCGACGGGGTCGCCCTCGGTGGGCCCGGTGTTGACGTCCAGGGCGTGGGCGCCGGCCTCCACCTGGCGCCGGGCAAGGTCGGCGATGGCGGCCTCGTCGCGCTCGGCGATCGCCCGCGCGACCGAGCGGAACATCCCGTTGATTCGTTCGCCGATGATGAACATGGCTATCCCTCCGCCGCGCCGGCCGGGCGCGCTGTCAGCTCGCTGATCGTACGCTTGACCGCCCCGACCGCCTCCGGGTGGAGCAGCACGACGATGTCCGTTCCCGCCTGCAGGTAGGCCGCGGCCGTGGCCGCTTCCCAGGCCGGGCCGCGGCGGGCCGCCGATCCCCAGGCCGGCATGTCCGCCTCGGGAAGCCGCGCCTCCTTCGCCTTCCAGCTGTCCTCGCCCACGATGGCCGCCACCGGCTGGGAGAGCATCCGGTCGCCCTGGAGCCCGGCCAGGCGGATCCGCTCCATGATCGAGTACTCGTATTCCAGGCCGTAGCCCAGCGAGGCCGTCCCCGGATGGAGCACGATCCGGTCGGGCGGCAGGCCCATGTCGCTGACCAGGATCGAGAGCTGCTTCTGGATGTTGACGTCGATCGGGGCCTCGGCCAGGAGCGCGTGCCCGTCGGCCAGGCAGGCCACCACGAGAGTCTTGTAGTTCCCGGGGACGGCGACGCCCATCAGGCAGCGCTCGCCCCGGGCCTCGTGGGTGACCCTTGGCCAGAGGTCGTTGTCGACGTCGGGATCACCGCAGCCCAGGATCATCAGGGGCACGGAGACCGCGTCGAGCACGGACCGGACCGTCCGGGCGGCCTCGTCCGGAGTCGTGCCCCGCCAGTCCGGGTGCGGCGAGAAGAGGCGCAGGCAGATGAGGTCGGCGCCAAGCTCCTCGACCCCCTTGCGGGCCCAGGCGGCGGGCGAATCCAGGACGTCGGCCAGCGGCGCCCGCAGGTGCTCCGGCCAGTCGTCCGGCACCATGTCGAGCACCTCGAGGGCGACGACGGGCCGATGCGGGCTCGGGGCGTCGCCGGTCATGAACGGCAGCGCCCCGTGGCCGCCGACGGTGACCGTCGAACCCCGCGTCCCGCCCTCGGCGGATGTCGCCCCGATCGTGACCGTCAGGATCTTCCCGGGCCAGGTTTCGCGCATCAACTCAACCGTCACGTGACCTCTCCTTTGCCCCTTGGAAGATTGGCTGCCCCGGCCAGCCGACGGGTGGCGAGCTCGGCCAGGACGGTGACGGCCTCGGCGTCGAGATACCCCTCGACCGAGGCGTCGAACACGACGTTGGCGCTTGGCGGGAACTCCTCGTCCCCGCCCCAGACCACGTACGCGAGGGGCACGCGGGGCAGCGCGGGGAGACGAACCGACGCGTCCCCGAGCTCGAGCGGCTCCCCGTCGAGGCTTGCCGCCGCCTCCAGGAGCGCGTTCGGGCGCGACCCGAAGGCATGCACGAGCGGCGCCATGACTCGGCCCCGGAAGGAGGCGGAGTAACCGGCACCGCCCGAGAGCTGCTCGAAGGCGACCCATCGCCCGTCAAGGTCCCGCCCGGTCGACTCGGTGAGGTAGAGGAGAAGCAGGATCGCGTCGTGCTCGGGCGCCGGCTGACCGTCGGCCTCGAGAACCAGGCCGTCGGGATACGTGATGACGTACTCCAGGCCGAGGCAGCGCAGCCCGATCCGGTCCGGCCCGAGCGCGCGCGCCCCGCTGCGCTCGACGAGGCCGGCGAGGTCGTGGCCGGCCAGCCGGGCGCGGAGCGCATCGTAGGCCACCTTGTACGTGCTCACGCCTGCCCTCCCGCGGCGCCGAGCGCCGCCAGCATCCGCTCCACCGCCCCGACCGCGGGCGCGTCATCGGGGAGCTCTAGCAGGGGGCGCCCGGCGAGCTCGAACTCCGGGATCCACGGGTCGTCGGGCACGAGCCCGGCGAGCTCGAGCCCGTCGGCCGCGATCGCCGTCTCGACCGCCGGCGGGAGCCCGCTGGCCCGGTTGACCACGAGGGCCATCCGGCGCACCGGGAGGGCGAGCTCGGCGACGAGCGCCCTGATCCGCTGAGCCGACCGGATCCCGACCTGGGAGGCGTCGCTGACGATGAGGAGGAGATCCACGTCGCGGGTGGTCCGGCGGCTGAGGTGCTCCATGCCGGCTTCGTTGTCGACCACGACCGTGCGGTACGCGCCCATCAGCCGGTCCATGTAGCTCCGCAGGAGATGGTTAGCCGAGCAGTAGCAGGCCGGTCCCTCGGGGCGGCCCATCTCGATGAGGTCAATGCCCCGGCCCTCGGCCAGGCATGCCTGGAGCTCGTACTCCAGGTAGGTCGACTTGGGCATCGTCTCGGGGACGCCGCGCAGGCCGTGGCTGTCATGGAGGACGTCCGAGATCGTCCGTGCCGGGTGCAGCCCGAGGGCTGCGTCAAGGCAGGAATTGGGGTCCGCGTCGACCGCCAGGATCGGCGTCCGGGTCGCCCGGCGGAGCGAACGGACGACCAGCCCCGCGACGGTCGTCTTCCCGGTGCCGCCCTTGCCGGCGAGCGCGATCACTTCGGCCATGGCGGTGCCTCAGGCGACCCCGAGCGCGGCACAGGCTCGCGGGAACCGGCTGCAGTCGGTGTGGGGGAGGAACATGGCCGAGACGTACTCATCCATGAAGGCCTCGTCGACGCTCAGCTCACGGTAGGTCATCCGGGCGGCCACGTCGCCCGCCCGGCGCAGCGCCTCGTAGGAGAGCAGGGCCATCTTGGCGCCGGTCACGGATCCGTTGCCGATGAAGGTAACCCGCTCGACCGGCACGTCGGGCAGGAGCCCGATCTGGATCGCGTTGCCGATGTCGAGAGAGGTGCCGAAGCCGCCGGCCACGAAGACCCGCCGGAGGTCGGCCATCTCGACCCCCAGGCGCCGGGCGAGGAGCGCGGCACCGGCGTAGACGGCCGCCTTGGAGCGCAGGAGATTCTCGAGGTCCGCGTTCGTGACGGTGATGTCCCGCCCGGTCGCCGTCGCCGCCGCCGGCACGACCACGATCTCGAGCCCGGCCGGGGCCGTGCGGACGAACGGCGCGTCGGCGCGGAGGCGGGCCGACCGGTCGATCCACCCGGCCCGGAGCATGGCCGCCATCAGGTCGACGAGGCCGGAGCCGCAGATGCCCCGCGGCGGGGTCCCGCCGATCGTCGCGCAGGCCAGCCCCCCGTCCTCGGTCACCTCGACCCGCTGGACCGCGCCCCGGGCGGCGCGCATTCCCGACGAGATGCCGCCGCCCTCGAAGGCCGGACCCGCCGAGCAGGCACAGCAGATCAGGAAGTCCCGGTTGCCGATGACCGTCTCGCCGTTCGTCCCGGCGTCGATCAGCATCGACAGCTCGGTTGTCGTGTCCATCCCGGCGGCGAGCACGTCGGCGACGATGTCGCCCCCGACGTAGCTGGCGACGCCGGGCATCGCCGTGACCGTCGCGCCCGGGTGGATCCGCAGGCCCAGCTCATCGGCGTGCTGGACCGGCGGCAGGGTGGTCACCGGGACGTACGGCTCGCGCCGGATCTCGGCCGGCGGCAGGCCGAGGAACAGGTGGACCATCGTCGTGTTCCCGGCGACCACGGCCGTGACGATCTCGTCGCCGCGCACGTCGTGGGTCTCGGCCAGCCTGCCGACCAGGACGTTTAGCTCGCCGACCACCGCCTGCCGCAGCTGCTCCAGGCCGTCGGGCTCGGCGGCACGGATGATCCGGCTGATCACGTCGTCGCCGTAGGCGACCTGGCGGTTGAGCGCCGCGGCCGCGCCCAGGGTGGCTCCGCTCCCGAGGTCCACGAGGTGGACGACGACCGTCGTCGTCCCGATGTCCACCGCCAGCCCGAAGGTCCGGGTGGCGTCCGTCCCCGGGCGGAGGTCGAGCAGCTCGTAGCCTCCGGCCGAGCGTGCGATCACCGCGGTCACCGCCCAGCCGGCCCCCCGGAGCACCCCGGGCGCCGCGCGCAGGACGTGCAGCGGGACCGCGAGGTTCCGGACGTTGCGCCGGCGCTGCAGCTCGCGCTCCAGGCGCCCGAGGTCGCTGACCGGGTCGTTGAGGGTGGGCTGGGGAAGCTCGAGCGGAACGGCGAAGGCGAGCGGGCTGGGGACGAACAGCTCTGCCGCCCGCGGCAGCCCGAGGGCGACCCGGTCCTCGGCAGCGGGCAGCTCGCCGGGGCGCTCGAGGCCGGTGAGGATCTCCTCGCCCTCGATGCGCGAGGCCTCCGGCACGTGCAGCGTCACGTCGCCGACCGCCCGGGCCATGCAGGCGAGGACCTCGCGTCCACCGGCGGCGCGGGCCGCCGGTGGGGCGACCACCTCGCCTTCCGTGACCACGACCCAGCAGCGCTCGCAGATGGCCCGGCCGCCGCAGACGCCGGCCAGCGGGACGCCGGCGGCGATCGCCGCGTCGAGCAGCGACTCCCCGGCCCCGACGACTGCGCTGCGGTCGTCGGGGATGAAGGTGATGCGGGATTCGGTCACCGGCCGTCCTTCAGCTCGTCGCGGCGGCCTCGGGCTTGCGCCAGCGGGTCCGCATGAAAGCGGTCATGCCGGCCGACTCGCGCGGCCCGACCAGGATCTCCCAGCCGCTCAGCTCCTCGAGCTTGCCGCTGATCGTGGCCACGCCGCCGGGGATCACCGCCCGCCGGTGGTCGACCCGCTCGGCGAGGTCCGACTCGGCGAGCGCCTTGGCGATCGTCTCGGCGGTGAACTTGTCGGCCGCCCAGGCGGTCAGGACCGACTGTCCCTCGGTGTCCACGATCAGGATCCAGGCCGGCGAGTGGGTGGCCTCGACGTCCGCCTCGACCGTGAAGTAGGTGAGCGAGAAGTTGGTCGTGACGAGGACCGGGGAGGAGGCGTCGGGGCTGCCGACGGCGCGAACGCCGGGCTCGACCTGGATGGGCTTCTGCGGGTCGGTGTAGATGTTCTGGCGGGCCGTGACCATGGCCAGCGCCTGCCAGTCCTCGAGCCCGTCGGTCACCACGAGGCCGGCGTACTTGCAGAGGTAGGCGGTCCCCTCGGTGACCCGGTCGAGGGGATCCTGGGCCGTGACGAACGCCAGCGCCGGATACCCCAGCGGCCGGAACTGGCGACGGAGCGCCAGGCGCCGGATCTGGGTCAGGTCCGCGAGGGTGGCCTGGAGGCCCCGCGCTCCGCTGTCGAGGACCAGGTCGGTGACGCCGAGCGCGGCAATCCGCCGGGTGAGGTCGGCCAGCTCTTTCAGGTCCGTGCCCCGGACGACCAACGGGCAGGCGCCGGCCTTGGCCAGCGCCGCCATCGCCTCCCAGGTGTCGGCCGTGGCGGCGTAGAGGAGCGGGCGATGGGTGGAGATTCCGGCCAGGGCCGCCTCCAGCACCGCCGGCACATCGCTCATGAGCATGAGCGCGAGGCCCATCTCGTCGGCCAGGGCGGCCGCCGCGGCGAAGCGCCCGGGATCACCATCGGCGTCCTCGAGCGCGACCATCTCCACCCGGACGAACTGCCCGACCCGGTCGTAGACCATGGCCTTGACGCGCTCGAACTCCGCCTTCAGCTCCTCCGGGCTGCGGTCGGTCCGGATCCGCACCGCGATCGCGGTCGGGTGATGGAAGGTCTCCTCGTGGCGGAACAGGACCGTCTCGTTGCCCATCACGATGCACTGGGCTTCGGGGCCGATGCTGACGAGCCTGATCGGTGGGGCGGCCGCCCCGGCGAGCGTCGCCTTGGCGTCGTCCGTCGCGTACGGACAGGCGTCGATGGCCGCCTTCTTGGTGGCCAGCTGCATGGCGAAGGCCAGGCAGGTCGGGACTCCGCACTCGCCACAGTTGGTCTTCGGCAGCACCTTGTAGATGTCCAGCGCGGTCAACGGCATGTGCACTCGCCTCCGGTGTTCTCCAGCCGGTCCGCTCCGGATCGGCGCCTGTTCCGCTAGAGCAGCGACGGCAGGGTCAGGGCCGGGTGCCCCACCCGCTCGAGGTAGGCCGTCAGCTCGTCGATCGTGGTGGCCACCGTCTCGTCGGCGATCTTGTCCACGAACCCTTCGTCCCCGATCTCGATGGCCCGGGCCTTCAGGCGCTCGCGGAGGGCCTCCTTGAGGTACTGCGGCATCCACACCAGGCGCTGCAGGCCGCCGTCGGCCGGGATGAACTTGCGGCTGGTCAGGTAGAGCCGGCCGACGCCCAGGAAGCCCGGCGTCTGGATGCCGCCCCCGACCATGCCGGCGAGGGTGCTGAACGACATGCCCAGCGGCGTCATGCCGGCGTACTCGCGGTCGACGACGATCACCCCGTTGACCTCGGGGACGATCCCCAGGATGCACTCGAAGCAGCCGCACGAGGTCATCGGGGCCATGAGCATCGAGTAGAGGCTGACCTGGTCGACGGTCTTGTTGGACTTGCTGCTGACGAACTGGTTGATGCCGTCGTACATGCCCAGCGAGGCGTCGAGGCAGGCTCCCTTCTCGATCGGCTGGTTCGGCCCGACCGGGTTGATCTCGTGGCTGACCTTGCCGTCCAGCCAGTTGTACGCGCCGCACAGGCCGAGCCGCTCGGGCGAGATGACGCAGACGTGGTTCGGGGCGTACGACTGGCAGAGCGTGCAGGAGTAGTAGATGTCGACCGTCTCGTCGGTCATGCCGGCCACCCGGGCGTCGCGCTCGTCCCAGACCACGCGGGCCTCGCTGAGGATCGGCCCGAGCGCCTCGGCGTCCGAGATCAGGGTCACTGCCACCTTGTCGACGAGGGCGGGGTACTCCTCCAGGTACTTGGCGTGCAGGATCACCCCGAAGTCGCGCAGCCGGAGGCCCGCCTTGAAGGCGTCCTGGCTGACCCGGATCCAGGGCTGGTCGCGCTGACCGATGTGCATCACGCCCATCGCCCCGTTGATGAAGCGGTGCACCTGGCGCTCGAGGATCGGCTCGAAGTCCTTCTGGAACTTGCGCCCGGCGACCTCGATGAGGATGCCCAGGGGCATCGATCCGCCCACCTCGGCCGTGTCGAGGTCCGGTCCGACCAGCTCGATGTGCCCGTCCTCGATCTCGTTCAGCTCGCGGCTGCGGAGGTACTCGAGGGCCGGGAAGCCACCCCGCCCGAACTCTATCTGGAGCTGCTCCTTGCGAACGCGCTCGCCCTCGAAGGCGGCGCTGTAGGAGACGGGGATCGGGATCTTGGTGATCTTGAGCTTGAGGCCGCGCACCTCGACCGCCCGGGCCACCATCCGGTCGTGGGGCGTGTTGGCGACGACGTGCTCGGAGGTGCAGATGCCGCTGGGCAGGATCTCGGGGATGTCCGTGTCGGCCACGACCGGGAAGCCGAAGTTGATGGCACCGGCCGCGGTCGCGTACTTCTGGTCGTCGACCTCGCCGAGGGCGAGCACGAAGGCGAAGACCCGCTCCTTGTTGTACATGAGGATCTTGCGCGCCTTGGCCAGGTCGCCGGGGACGAGGCCGCCGAAGGTCATCGCGGCCCGGGCCGCGAAGTTGAGGGCGTAGACGGTGGAGCTCGTCTCCTTGCCGTAGGGCACGAGGTACGTGTCCCAGCTCATCTCCACGCCTTCCTCGGCCAGCTGCTCGGCCATGCTCCGGCCGTCGGTCTGGCTGGAGAGGAAGACGAGGATGTTGCGCTCCTGGAGCTCCCGGGCGAGCTTGACCGCGGCCTCGTTGGTCGGAAGGGCACCCACGCAGGCGGCGAACCCGGGCATCCTCCCGTCGACGAGCTTGATGCCCTGGGTCCGCAAGATGGCGTCGTCGGTGAACCCGAGGTAGATCCCGTTGGGCGGCCCGCCGTTGGCGTAGCGCAGCGCCTCGATGATCTCTTCGGCGATGAGGGCGGCGACCCCGGCGTCGAGGGCGTCGCCAAGGTAGGGGAGCCACAGCCGGTCGGTGGGGACCGGCGGGAGCAGGCGCCGGGCGATGCGCAGCGGCGCTTGGGCGTCCTCGAGGGTCTTCACCTCGATGCCCGTCGTGGCCAGGATGAGGGGCAGGTAGAAGGCGGTGTTCGGGAACTCCAAGCGGGTCGCGCCGCCCTTCGATTCCATCGCCTCGGCCAGTCCCGTCTCGGCCTGCTCGACGAACGTATGCGCGCCCCGGATGGCGGCAGTAGCGATGATCCGTGACATGGTTTCTGGCTCCGTCGCTCGGGCTGTTCGCGTTCCAGCCGGTGTCTAGGCGATCGCCGGCAGGGCGTCGTACATCATGGGTCGCAGCTTGAGCGCCTCCCGCTTTCGGTCGAGATGCGCCACGATCAGCTGGGCGGCCTTCAGCGGGTCCGTCTCGAAGGCGAACCGGCCGCCGGTCAGGCTCTCGATCTCGTCGGTCACGAAGCGGGTGACGGCTTCGCTGCCGAGGATGTTGAACGGTGAGCCGAGGACCGTGGTGATGCCCGAGGCGACCGCGTAGAACCCGATCGTGATCGCCTTCTCCGACCACCAGCCGGGCGCCGCCGCGGCGATCGGCAGCTCGGAGAAGTCGCGGCCGATGCCGCCCTCGCGGACCATCTCCATCGCGACGGTCAGGATCCGGCTGTTGTCGACGCACGAGCCCACGTGGAGGACCGGCGGGATGCCGACGGCCTCGCAGATCTCCTGGAGCCCGCGCCCGGCGTGCTCGAAGGCGGCCTCGGGCCGGAGCAGGCCCGCCTTGCCGCAGGCGATGGCCGAGCAGCCGGTCTGGGCCACGAGCACATCGTTGCGGAGCAGCTCGTAGACGGTGTCCAGGTGCCCCTGGTCCTGGACCTGCTTGGGGCTGTCGCAGCCGACCACGCCGACGACCCCGCGGATGCGGCCGGAGATGATCCCGTCGTTCAGCGGCCGGTAGCCGCCCCGGTAGGTACCGCCGAGCATGTGGGTGATCGACTCGGTGGTGAAGCCCGCGACCACGTCCATCTTGTGGTCCGGGATCATGACCCGTGACGGGTCGCGGCGGGCGAAGCTCGCGACCGCCCGGCCGACGATCTCCCGGGCCGCCTCCGGCGCCCGGTCCTCCGTGACCTCCATCGGGATGGTCCCCGGGAACTGGGCGCGGGTCGACGTCGCGATGACCTCGGTGTGGAAGCAGCCGGCCACCTGCACGATCCCGGGCATGATGCACTGGACGTCCACCAGGAGCGCCTCGACGGCGCCGCTGATGATGGCCAGCTCCTGCTGCAGGAAGTTGCCGGCGATCGGGATGCCGCGTCGCATCAGCACCTCGTTGGCGGTGCAGCAGATGCCGGCGACGTTGATCCCGGTGGCGCCCAGCTCGGCCGCCTGGGCGAGGAGGGCGGGGTCGGCGGCGGCATCGACGATCGCCTCGGCCAGCGCGGGCTCGTGCCCGTGGACGAGGATGTTCACCTGGTCCTGGCGCAGGACGCCCAGGTTCATCTGGGCCCGGATCGGCTTGGGCGTGCCGAACAGGACGTCCTGGAGGTCGGTGGCGACCATCGAGCCGCCCCAGCCGTCGGCCAGGGCGCTGCGCATGCCGGACAGGATCAGGCTGCGGTACTCGGTGTCGACCCCCATGTTGGTCCGGTGCATGACCTCCACGATCTCGCGGTCGACGCCGCGGGGGGTGATGCCGAGCTTGCGCCAGTTCTCCTGCTGCTTGGCCGGCGCCCGGCTGACGAACGCCAGGGCTCCCTCCTGCTGGCCGAACTGGGCCAGGCAGGACTCGGCGACGCCCTCGGCGATCTGGTCCACGCTCCGGTCCTTGACCGGGATACCGAGCTCGCCGGCCAGGGTGCGCAGCTTGCGCTCGTCGCGCACGCCGTACCCGGGTGCCTCGCCCCGGGCGGCCTGGAGAAGAAGGTGGGCCACCGACCGACCGTGGTCCGAGTGGGCCGCCGACCCGGCCGCCATGTCGCGCGCCAGGCGGCGGGAGGCGACCGTGTCGACGTTCGCGCCGCAGACGCCGATCTGGGGCCGCTTGCTCCCGGGCAGGCCGAGGTTGCACGGCCCGAGATGGCAGACGGTGCAGCAGATGCCCAGCTCGCCGACCTTGCACTGGGTTCCCAGGGCGGCGTAGCGATCCCAGATGGTGGCGATGCCCTGGGCCCTGGCTCGCTCGCGCATCTCGACGCTTGCGGGGTCCGTGCGGGACGGGGGCGCTGCGGTCTCACTCACGGTCTAACCTGCACTTTCGTCATCACTACCAGGGCGTCGGTGAGCCGGGCGACCGCCGCGGGCAGCTCGCCCTCGATCCTGGTCACCGGTCGGCCGGCTCGTTCTGCTGCGATCACGTCGTCGCTGTAGGGGATGGTGCCGACGAGTTCGAGCCCGTCGAGCTGCGTGGCGAGATACTCCACGTCGGCCGGTCCCCGAACCCGGTTCCCGACCGCCAGCACACGGTCCACGCCGATCTCGGCCGCGAGGCGCCGGACGCGCCGGGCGGTCTCGATGCCGGCCCGGCTGGGATCGACCACCACCAGCATCGCGTCCACCTCGTGGGCGCTCCGCCGGCCGAGGTGCTCGAGGCCGGCTTCGAGGTCGATTATGACGGCCTCGTCGAGCTCCATCACGACATGCTCCAGGACCCGGCGCAGGAGCACGCTCTGCGGGCATGCGCAGCCCGCGCCGCCGTGGGTGATGCCCCCGGCCACGATCAGGTGGATGCCGTCATGGGTGGCGGCGACGCGGCCCACCAGGTCGTCGACCCGGGGGTTCAGGCGGATGAAGCCGCCGCTGCCGCCGATCCGCTCCTCGATCTCTTCGCTCATCTCGAGGAGCGGGGTCACCGGCGCCGGGGGAAAGCCGAGGGCCGCGGCCAGGGTGGGGTTGGGATCGGCGTCGATGACCGTGACCCGGTAGTCACGTCGCTGCAGCTCCACGGCCAGGAGGGCGGCGAGCGTGGTCTTCCCCGTCCCGCCCTTGCCCGAGACCGCGATCTTCATCGACCGGCGCCGCGCCTGACCATACCCTGCACCTCGCCTCGTGGACCGGAGGGTCAACCAGGGGCCAGCGTCGCCATGACCCCCGACCTCGGTCAAGTACCGGAGGTCCCTGATAGGGTGCCACATGTCACAGGCCCACGCTGCCCGACCGGCGCGGCCGGACCGTCAGCCGTCGACCGGCACGACCAGCAGGAACATCCCGTCCCGGCCCTCGTACGGGCCCGAGGGCAGGTTCCAGGCCAGGATGTTCGCCGTGAGGTCCTTCCCGTCACGGGGCTCGTTCGGCGCCTCCGAGCGCGGCCAGCGCGTCGAGATCCACGGGTACCACGGATCCAGGACGTAGGCCTCGGTGACGGCGAAGCGCATCGTGAAGGCCGGGTCGGCAGTCGCTCTGAAGCCGGTGATGACCCACGAATGGATCCCCTTCCAGGCAATGATGCCGACCGGGCGGCTCGTCGCCCGGAGCGCCGCAGCGGCAGCGCGCATCGCGGCCAGCCGGGACTCGTACGCGCGGACTTCGTACGGGTAGCCCTCCTCGGTGAGCAGGGCCGCCCAGCCGCCGGGCCCGGTCCCGCCGTTATGGGAGTCCTCCCACGTGGTCAGCTTGACGATCCGGTCGTAGAGCGCCCGCTGCGTGGCCGTCCCCGAGTCGGGCTCCTGGCCCTCCTCGACCAACCGGATGACGTTCAGCATGTTCTGGGCCGCGGCGGCCACGCAAGTCTGGTCGTCGACCTGGTGGACGAAGACGCCGTCGCGGTAGAGGTTCATCGTGAAGGGACCGGTCGGCGCCGGCGTCGGGGTGCTCGTCGACACCGGGGTCGGTGACGGCGGCGGCGTGGCGACCGGGGTGACGGCGGGGAACCGCGGCGACCCCGGCGCGGCGGCTGCACTCGGGCTCGGGCTCGGCCGGACCGGCCCGGCGGTCGCGCTGCCGCCGGGCAGGATGCGGTCCAGCAACGATGACCCGCCTCCGGCGGCGAGGAGGCCGCCGGCCAGGACCAGGCCGAGCGCGGCGACGCCGAGGGCGAACAGGGCGTCGCCCCCCGTGGCGGGGTGGCGGGGCGGTCCGTGGCGCACGGGCGGACGAGGCTGGGTGTTCACGTAGCGGCAAGACGAGAAGGGGGCCCGGGTCGTGACGCGACGCGAGGGATCGTACCGGCCCACGCCCCCCGCGTCAGGAACATCCGGGGCGCCCGGGTCAGGGCGCGCCGCTCTCCCGCGCGATCCGGCGCAGGACCGAGGGCAGGATGCCGCCCTGCCGGTAGTAGTCGACCTCGATTGGGCCGTCCAGGCGGCAGTCCACCGTGAAGCGCCGCTCCCCGCCGCCGTCGGCCGGGTCGGCCGTCGCCACGACGGTGAGCCGGGCCCGGGGCGCGAGCCCCTCGGCCAGCCCGGCGATCGCGTACGCCTCGCGGCCCGTGAGGCCCAGCGACGTGGCGCTCTCGCCGGGCAGGAACTGGAGCGGCAGGACGCCCATCCCCACCAGGTTCGAGCGGTGGATTCGCTCGTAGCTCTCGGCGATGACCGCCCGGATGCCGAGCAGGCGCACCCCCTTCGCCGCCCAGTCGCGCGAGGAGCCGGAGCCGTACTCGCGGCCGGCGAGGACGATGGCCGGGACGCCGGCCGCCTGGTAGGCCATCGCGGCGTCGTACAGGAAGGCCTCCTCGCCGGACGGCAGGATCCGCGTGAACGGGCCCTCCTTCCCCTCGGCCAGCACGTTGCGCAGGCGGATGCTCCCGAAGGTGCCTCGCATCATCACCTCGTGATGGCCGCGCCGGGCCCCGTACGAGTTGAAGTCGACCGGCGCCACGCCGTGCTCCTGGAGCCAGCTGCCCGCCGGCGACCAGGCCGGAATCGAGCCCGCCGGCGAGATGTGGTCCGTAGTCACCGAGTCGCCGAGCCAGGCCAGGACACGGGCACCCGCGACGTCGGTGACCGCCGCCGGCACCATGCCCATCCCCGCGAAGAAGGGCGGACTGGCGACGTAGGTCGACCGCGCATCCCAGGCGTAGCGATCGCCGTCGGGGATCGGCAGCGCCCGCCAGCGCTCGTCGCCCTCGAAGACGGACGCGTAGGTCGACCGGAAGAGCTCGCCGTCGATCGCCCCCGCGATGACCTCGCGGATCTCCTCGGCGGAGGGCCAGAGGTCCGCGAGGAAGACGGGGCGGCCATCGTCATCGATCCCCAGCGGCTCCCGCGAGAGGTCGACGTCGATCCGCCCGGCCAGGGCGAAGGCGACGACGAGCGGGGGCGAGGCGAGGTAGCTGGCCCGGGCCAGGGGGTGGATCCGGCCCTCGAAGTTGCGGTTGCCGGAGAGAACCGCCGTCGCGACGAGCCCCTCGTCCTCGACCTGGCGGGCGACGGCCTCGTCGAGCGGTCCCGAGTTGCCGATGCAGGTCGTGCAGCCGTACCCCACGAGGGTGAAGCCGAGGGCCGCGAGGGGGGCGGCCAGGCCGGCCCGCTCCAGGTAGGCGGTCACGGCCTTGGAGCCGGGCGCCAGCGACGTCTTCACGGTTGTCGGGACCCGCAGGCCGCGGGCGACCGCCCTCTGGGCGAGGAGGCCCGCCCCGATCATGACGGTCGGGTTCGAGGTGTTCGTGCACGAGGTGATCGCGGCGATGACGACGGAGCCGTTGCGGACCGCGCCGGGTGCCGCCGGCGCGTTGGAGGCCGGGAGGATCCCCGGGTATGCAGCCTCGAAGCTGGCGCGGGTAGCGGAAAGCGGCACGCGATCCTGGGGCCGCCGTGGACCGGCGAGACTGGGCTCGACGGCGCCGAGGTCGAGCTCGACGACGACGTCGAAGTCCGGGCCGGCGCCCGGCCGGCGCCACAGGCCCTGCTCCTTCGCGTAGCGCTCCACGAGGCGCACCCGCTCCTCGGGACGACCCGTCAGGCGCAGGTAGGCGAGCGTCTCGTCGTCGACAGGGAAGAGGGTCGTCGTCGCCCCGAACTCGGGGCTCATGTTGCTGATCGTCGCCCGGTCCGCCAGGGCGAGCCCCGCCAGGCCGTCGCCGGCGAACTCCACGAACGAGCCCACGACGCCGAGCCTCCGCAGCCGCTCGGTGACGACGAGCACGAGGTCGGTCGCAGTGGCGCCCCGCGGCAGCTCGCCGGAGAGGCGGACGCCGACGACGCGCGGCCACGGCTGGTGGAGCGGCTGGCCGAGGAGGACCGCCTCGGCCTCGATCCCCCCGACTCCGTAGCCCAGGACGCCCAGGGCGTTGACCATCGTCGTGTGGGAATCGGTCCCGACGAGCGTGTCCGGGAAGGCGACCGGGCCGCCGTCCACCTCGGCCGTCGTGACGACCGTGGCCAGGAACTCGAGGTTCACCTGGTGGACGATCCCGGTGCCGGGCGGGACGACCCGCAGGCCCCGGAAGGCGCGCTGCGCCCAGCGCAGGAGCTGGTACCGCTCGCCGTTCCGCTCGTACTCGCGGGCGACGTTGAAGGCGAAGGCGTCGGTCGTCCCGGAGCGGTCGACCTGGACCGAGTGGTCGATCACGAGGTCGGCCGGGACGAGCGGGTTGACGCGTCCGGGGTCGCCGCCGAGCTCCGCCAGCGCGTCGCGCATCGCCGCGAGGTCGACGACCGCGGGGACGCCGGTGAAGTCCTGGAGGATGACCCGGGCCGGCATGAACGGGATCTCGGCCTCTACGCCGGACCCGGGGCGCCAGCCCGCGAGAAGGCGCACGTCGGCCTCGCCGACGACGCCGCCGCCCGCGTGGCGGAGGACGTTCTCGAGGAGGATCTTCACCGTGACCGGCGTCTGCCCGAGATCCGGTCCGCCGTCGAGCGCCGCCAGGCGGTAGCAGTCGGGGAGGCCCGGGCCGAGGCTGGCTCGGGCGCCGAACGGATCGCGGATCGGCACAGGGTGATCCTCGCTGGCTCGGGGCGGCGGGCGGGCCGCCTGTAGCGCTACGCTGTGGGCCCAAGAGTAGCGTGGAGAGCAACGATGCGGTCCTGGCGCAGGGAGCCGGCGACGCCGCCCCCGGGTGACCCGGCGACCATGGAGGAGGTTCGGCGGCGCGCGGCCGCCGGCGCGGCGCCGCTGCCGCCGGGGGCCCACCGCCACGGGGACGAGGTCCACCTGGAAGCGCACGCCCACCCGCACGTCGGGCCCGCCGACGACGGCCGGCCGGTGATCGGGATCGTCGGCGCCGGCGCCGTCGGGACGGCCCTCGGCGTCGCTCTCAGCCGCGCCGGCTGGCAGGTCGGCGCGGTCGCCAGCCGCGATCCGGGGCGCCGGGCCCGGTTCCGGTCGCTGGTGCCCGGGTCGCGGGCGTTCCCCGAGGCGGCCTCGATCCTCGACGAGTGCCATCTCGTGATCCTCGCCGTGCCGGACGACAGGCTCGCCGAGGTCGCCCGAACGCTGCACCTCTACTCGGGCCAGGCAATCGTCCATACGAGCGGCGTCCACGGCGCCGGCATCCTCGCGCCGGCGCTGGCGGCGGGCACGAACGCCGGCTCCTTCCATCCGCTCGTGGCCTTCGCCGACCTGGACCGGGCCCTGGCCGCCCTCCCCGGGGCCACCGTGGCCATCGAGGGAGACGAGGGGCTGCTCGACCTTCTCGCGGAGATGGCGACCTCGCTCGGCGCGGCACCGGTCCGCCTGGCACCTGGCTCCAAGGCCGCTTACCACGCCGCCGCCGTCCTCGCTGCCGGCGGCCTCACGGCGCTCCTCGACGTCGTGGCTGCCGTCGCCGCGCCGACGGGCCTTGACGAGGCGGGCGCCCTCGCCGTCTACGGCCCGCTCGCCGCGCAGGCCCTGGCCAACGCGCGAGCGCTGGGAACGGGCCCTGCCCTGACCGGACCGGCCGTCCGCGGCGACGCCGGCACGATCGAGGCCCACCTCGCGGCGGTCGCCGGGGCGGGGGAGGAGGCGGTCGACGTCTACCGCGCCCTCGGCCGCCGCCAGGTGACCCTCGCCGAGAGGCGGCGCGGCCTCGCACCGGAAGCTGCGACCCGGCTGCGCGCAGCGTTCACAAAGTCCTGGTAACGCGGTACGATCTGGCTATGCAGCGCAGCATCGTGGCCCGCTATGCCGCCCGTCCCGTCGCCCGCTTCGCGACCGTCCCGCCCCGGGCGCGCGGGTCCCGCCTCGGCCTGGATCGTCACGTCCGTTTCCGCGCGGCCGCGGACCGCCCCACGCTGCTCCGGCGGCCGGAGCTGGGCCCCGTCGCCCTCGTGCGCTCGGAGTGGCGGGCCGTGGCGTCCGTCCCGGAGCACCGGTCGTCCGCCGGCCTCGCGGGCCCGCACGCGCCCGTCCGATGGGCGAAGCTCGGCGCCCGCGCCAACGGTCGCCGGCCGCGTGCCGCGACGGCGCCGTGGCGCGGCTGAAGCGCGCGACGGCCACCTCCGCCGGCGGGATCGTCATCCGGTCCATCGACGGCGTCCCGCACCTCGTCGCCGGCCGCCGCCGCCGCCAGCGCGACGGCGTCACCTGGACCCTCCCCAAGGGAACCCCGAACCCGCAGGAGACGCTCGAGGAGACCGCCCTCCGGGAGGTTGCCGAGGAGACCGGGCTCCAGGTGCGTCTCCTCGCCCCGCTCGAGGCGATCGAGTACTGGTTCGTGCAGGGTGGCGCCCGCATCCACAAGACGGTCCACTACTGGCTCATGGAGCCGGTCGGCGGCGACCTCGACCGCCACGACCACGAGTTCGACGAGGTCCGCTGGGTTCCCTTCGTGGAGGCCCCGACCCTCCTGACGTTCGGGACCGAGCGGGCGCTCGTGGCCCGGGCGGCCGCCGCGGCGGCGCCCCGCCCGGACGGGCACGCCTGAGCAGGGAGGTCCGGCCATGACGGAGGAACCACGCGCCACGCCCCTCGTCGGGCGTCACGAGGCGCTGGGCGCACGGCTGGTCGACTTCGCCGGCTGGCGGATGCCGATCCAGTACACCGGGATCCTCGAGGAGCATCGCGCCGTGCGGCAGCGGGCCGGCCTCTTCGACCTGTGCCACATGGGTGTGCTCTTCGTTGATGGTCCCGCCGCCGGCGACGCCCTCGCCCTCGCCGTGACGACCGACCCCCGGACCCTCGCGATCGGCCGCGCCCACTACTCGATGATCTGCGCCCCGGATGGGGGGATCCTCGACGACCTCATCGTGTACCGACTGGCCGACGACCGCTTCATGGTCGTCGCCAACGCCTCGAACGCGGCCGTCGTCTCCGACGCCCTCGCCGAGCGCTTCGAGGGCCGGCGGGCCGTCCTCGACGATCGCTCGCTGGCGACCGCGCTCGTCGCCATCCAGGGCCCGGCGGCGCTGGGCATCCTCGCGCCGCTCACCGACCTCGACCTCGGCGCGATCCACTACTACGGGATCGCGGAGGGGGCCGTGGCGGGAGTTCCCGGCCTCGTGGCGCGCACGGGCTACACCGGCGAGGACGGCTTCGAGGTCTTCGTGGACGCCGCCGCCGGTACAACGGTCTGGGATGCCCTGGCGGCCGCGGGGGTGGCTGCCGGCCTCGTGCCGGTGGGCCTGGGCGCCCGCGACACGCTCCGGCTGGAGGCCGGGATGCCGCTCTACGGCAACGAGCTCGACCGCGCCACGACACCCTTCGAGGCGGGGCTCGGCAGGGTCGTGAAGCTCGCCAAGGAGGGCGGCTTCGTCGGCCGGGACGCGCTGGCGACGGCCGCCGCGACCGAGCCGCGCCGGCGGCTCGTGGGCCTCGCCGTGCGCGGGCGCGGGATCGCGCGGCACGGTCATCCGGTCTGGTCCGGCGACCGGGCCAGCGGGGTCGTGACCTCGGGCACCATGTCACCCACGCTCGGCGTGCCGATCGCGATGGCGTACGTCGCACCGGGGGACTCCGCGCCCGGTACGATGCTCGACGTGGAGATCCGCGAGGCGCGGGCGGCTGCGGAGGTCGTCCCGCTCCCGTTCTACACCCGGCCCCGCTGATCCAGACGTGCCGGCGGGCGCCGGCGCGGAGACCTCCGGCGCCCCCGCGCCGGATGGACGAGAGGAGCGTCGCATGACCCCGGCCGACCTGCGCTACACGAAGGAGCACGAGTGGGTCCGCGTCGACGGCGACGTGGCGACCATCGGGATCACGCAGCACGCCGCCGACCAGCTGGGCGACATCGTCTTCGTGGAGCTCCCCGACGTCGGGCGAGCGCTTGAGCAGTTCGCCCCGTTCGGAGTCGTGGAGTCGGTGAAGGCCGTGAGCGATCTCTTCGCTCCGGTCGGCGGCGCGGTGGTCGAGACGAACGGCGCGCTGGCGGCGGCGCCCGAGGTCGTGAACGCCGACCCGTACGGGGCGGGCTGGATGCTGCGGATCCGCCTGGCCGACGCGGCGCAGGTGGACGCCCTCCTCGATTCGGCCGCCTACGAGGCGCTGGTCGCGGAGGCCTGAGATGGCGTACGGACCGCACACCGCGGGCGAGCGGGACCGGATGCTGGAGGCCCTCGGGATCGCGTCGGTCGACGTCCTCTTCGAGGCGATCCCGGAGGGGGTCCGGGCGACCGGGCTGGACCTGGCTCCGGCCCTCACCGAGCTGGAGCTCATGGAGCACCTGGGGGGCCTGGCCGGGCGGAACCGGACCGACCTCGCGAGCTTCCTGGGCGCCGGCGTCTACCGTCACCACCTGCCGCCGGTCGTGGACCAGCTGCTCCTGCGGGGCGAGCTCTACACGGCCTACACGCCGTACCAGCCGGAGATCAGCCAGGGGACGCTCCAGACGATCTACGAGTACCAGTCGCTTCTCGCCGAGCTGACGGGGATGGACGTCGTCTCGGCGTCGCACTACGACGGCGCCGCAGCGACCGCGGAAGCCGCTCTCATGACCTGCCGGGCGACCCGTCGGGAGCACGTCCTGGTCTCCCGCGGCGTCCATCCGCACTACCGCGAGACGCTCGAGACCTACTTTGCCGGGGCGAACCTCACGTTCGCCGAGATCCCCCTGCTCGCCGACGGGCCCGGCGCCGGGACCACGGACCTGGGCGCCCTGGCGCGGATGCTGGCCGATCCCGGCCACCCAGTCGCCGGCGTCGTCGCCGGGCACCCCTCGGTCCTGGGCCTCCTGGAACCGATGGCGGAGATCGGCCGCCTCGCCCACGCGGCGGGCGCCCTGCTCGTCGCCGTCGTCGAGCCGGTCGGCCTCGCCGTCCTCGCCCCGCCGGCAACGTACGGCGCCGACATCGCGGCCGGCGAGGGCCAGCCCCTGGGGATGGCTCCCCAGTACGGAGGCCCGTATCTCGGGATCGTGGCCTGTCGCGAGGCGCTCATCCGGCAGATCCCGGGGCGCCTCATCGGCATGACCGCCGACCTCGAGGGGAAGCGGGCCTACGTCATGACCCTGCGCGCGCGCGAGCAGGACATCCGGCGCGAGCGCGCGGCCAGCAACATCTGCACCAACCAGGCCCTGTGTGCCCTGGCCGCCTCGATCTACGTCGCGGCCCTCGGGCCCGGTGGCCTCCGAGACGTCGCGGCGACGGGCGCGGCCCGCGCCGCAGAGCTGGAGGCCGCGCTCGCGGCGGCGGGTGCGCCGCGCCTCCACCCGGGCCAGTACCTCAACGAGTTCGCCGTTCGCGTCCCGGACGCGGTGGCCGTCCACCGCCGCCTGCTGGCGCGCGGGATCCTCGCGGGCATCCCGCTCGCCGAGCTGGAGCCCGCCGACCCGTCGCTTGCCGAGGGCCTCCTGGTCTGTGCCACCGAGGTCACCACCCCGGCCGAGATCGAGAAGTTCGCCACAGCCGTCGCCGCGGAGCTCGGTGCGGCGCCGGAGGCCGTCCGATGAGCGTCACCGGCAACCCGCTCCAGCCCACCCTCTTCGAGCTCTCGCGGCCCGGGCGCGGGGCCGGCACGCGGCTCCCGGCGCCCCCGGCCGATGCCCTCGACCGTCTACCCGCCGCCGCGCGGCGCGTCGTCCCGCCGGCCCTTCCCGAGCTCAACGAGGCGACCCTCGTCCGCCACTACGTCAACCTCTCCCACCTCAACTGGTCGGTCGACACGGGCTTCTACCCCCTGGGCTCGTGCACGATGAAGTACAACCCGAAGGTGAACGAGTGGGCGGCCCGCCTGCCGGGCTTCGCGGCGCTCCATCCGCTCGCGCCCGACGAGACCGCCCAGGGGACGCTCGAGTTGCTCTGGACCCTGGGGCAGGAGCTGGCCGAGATCAGCGGGATGGACGCGGTGACGCTTCAGCCCGCGGCCGGCGCCCAGGGCGAGCTCACCGGCATCCTCATGATTCGGGCCTACCACCGGGCCCGGGGAGACCACGCGCGGACCGACGTCCTCGTCCCCGACTCGGCTCACGGCACCAACCCGGCTACGGCCTCGATGGCCGGCTTCCGAACCGTGAACATCCCGTCGGCGCCCGACGGCGGCGTCGACCTCGACCTCTTCCGGGCCGCGCTCGGCCCGACGACGGCAGCCGTCATGATCACGAACCCCTCCACGCTCGGGCTCTTCGAGACGCGGGTGGTGGAGCTCCTGGAGGCGGTCCACGCCGCGGGTGCCCTGGCCTACATGGACGGCGCCAACCTCAACGCCATGCTCGGCTACTTCCGGCCGGGCACCGCCGGCTTCGACGTGATGCACTTCAACGTCCACAAGACGTTCTCCACGCCGCACGGCGGCGGCGGGCCGGGGGCCGGGCCCGTGGGCGTCCGCTCCCACCTGGCCCCCTTCCTGCCGGAGCCGCTGGTCCTGCGCGAGCCGGACGGCGCGTTCCGCCTGGAGCGGGCCGGCGAGCGTCCCACGAGCATCGGCCGGATGCGCTCGTTCGTCGGCAACGTCGGGATCCTCGTGCGCGCGTACGCCTACATCCGGGCCCACGGAGGCGACGGCCTGCGCGAGGTGAGCGAGGACGCCGTCCTCGCCGCGAACTACCTCAAGCACCGCCTGGCCGGGGCGTACGTCATCCCCTTCGAGCAGCCCTGCCTGCACGAGTTCGTCGCTTCTTCGGCCGGCCTCAAGGCCGCGACCGGCGTGCGCACCCTGGACGTCGCGAAGCGCCTGATCGACAAGGGGTTCCACCCCCCCACGATCTACTTCCCGCTCACGGTGGAGGAGGGGATGCTGATCGAGCCGACCGAGACCGAGAGCCTCGAGACGCTCGACGCGTTCGCCGACGCGATGCTCGAGATCGCCCGGGAGGCCCACGACGACCCCGAGCTGGTCAAGAGCGCTCCTCACACCGCCCCCGTCCGCCGTCTCGACGAGGCGACGGCCGCCCGCCAGCCCAATCTCCGGTGGCGCGCGGAACCGGCCGAGTGAACCTTCCACGTTGAATGAGCGTAGAGGCCGCCAGGAGTGCCGCGTCGAGCGTCTCCCTGCCCGCGCGTTCCCGCAGGAGGCCGTGATCACGTCCAGCCAGCCGGCCCGAGTGCTCGACCCGGAGGAGGAGGCGCTCCTGCGCCGGATCCGCGTCGACGACATCGACGCCTTCGAGGCGTTCTTCACCCGCTATCGCGGCCAGGTCTACGCCACGGCGTACGCGGTCCTCGGCGACCGGAACGCCGCCGAGGAGGTCCTGCAGGACACCTTCGCGAAGGCCTACGAATGGCGCCGGCGGCTCCATCCGGACGCCTCGCCGCTCCCCTGGCTCCACCGCGTCGCGCTCAACTTCTCCTACTCGCGGTTCGGCCGCCGGCGCCTCCCGTGGGAGCCCATCAGCGAGGCCGTGGCGCGCCTGGTCCGTGACCGCGAGGTCGGGCCAGCCGACAGTGCCGAGCGGTCGGAGCTGCGGGCCATCGTCCGCGACGGCATCGCCGCCCTGCCGCCGAAGCACCGCGGCGTCATCGTCCTCTTCTACCTCCATGGACGCTCCATCAACGAGACGGCCGAGATCCTGGGGATCCGGCCGGGGACGGTGAAGTCGCGCCTCCACTTTGGCCTCCGCTCGCTGCGGACCCGCCTCGAAGACGACCGCCGGTTCGGCGGCGCCTACCAACCGTCCGGCGTCCCGGCGGCCGTTGCCGCGGCCGCGACCCCCGCCGAGGACGTCCCTTGATCGGGTTGCGCGTCCGGGGTGGCTGCGGGCAGCATCGGGCCGCCCTCGTCGAGTTCGCCGCGCGGCGCGCGGGCGGCCCGGGCGTTCGCCGGGCGCTCGATCACGTCGATCGCTGCCGGGCCTGCGAGGGAGAGCTGGCTACGACGACGCTGATCCTGCACGGCCTCCGGCGCCTGCACGAGGACACGGAGCGAGCAGAGCCCGAGGTCGACGGCTGGACCCGCCTGCGGGCACGTCTCGCGGCGACGCGTCGCGAGCAGTCCCGCATCCTGTCCGGCCTGCCGGGGATCGTCGCGGCGGCGGCCCTCTGCGCGGTCTTCGTGGGTCCGGCGGCCCTCGTCGATGGTGGCCCGAAAGGGGTCTACAACGAGGCGCCGTGGGGCGAGGCCTCGCCGTCTCTCCAGTTCGAGCAGAGCCGTGAGCGGGCCCGCCGGGCCGGCCTGCTCCCCGAGCGCGCCGCCACCCGGCCGTACACCGGCGTCCGGATCGCCCCGCCGCCGATCAGCGCTGACCTCCCGCCGTCGACGGGACGGCAGACGACATGGACCGACGACATCGTCGAGACGCGGCCGCTCGTCCCGGCGAGCGCGACCCGCGAGGATCCCGCGCAGCGCCAGGCCGGCAGGAGGTGACCCACTCGCGACCGTGACGGGCCCGGGACCGGGGCGGGGTCGGCCCGCCCGGGGACACCCGGCAGGTTGACGCACGCCGACGGCCGCGACCTATAATGCGCGGCAGTCTGTGGGCCGCCACGACGGATCCCGGCGCGCCCTCCGCGCCGGGTAGGACGCGCGGCAATTCAGCACGAGGAGGGATCGGCGCGGAGGAGTTGCCGACCCTCGGAAACAGGAGGAACTCGATGAGCTTGAGACGGCGCAGTCTCGGCCTGCTCGGGGCGCTCGCCATCGGCGTTGCGGCCTGCGGCGGGTCCGCGTCGCCCACCCCGGTCCCCGCGACGCCGGCGCCCGGCGAGACGGCGGCCCCGACGGCGGCCCCCGCCGCGTCGGCCGACTTCAAGTTCGCCCTCGACGGCGAGCCGACCTACTTCTCGTACGCGTACACCGACCTGCCGACGAGCTGGGTCGTCGGCCTGATCTACAACGGCCTCTACGCCATCAACAACAAGCTGGAGACGGTCCCCTCCCTCGCCGCGGACTACGCGGAGACGAGCGCGGACGGCCTGACCTGGACGCTGAAGCTCAAGCAGGGCGTCAAGTTCCAGGACGGGACCGATCTCAAGGCCTCGGACGTGGTCTTCAGCTACCAGCTCGGCCTCTCGAAGAACTGCACCTACATCCCGGACGGCTGCTCGAGCATCCAGGACAACATCGCGACCGTCGAGGCCCTCGACGACTACACGGTCAAGTTCGTGCTCCTGCAGAAGTTCGCGCCCTTCGCCGTCAGCGGCCTCGGCGTCGCCGTCGTGCCCGAGAAGGCCATCCGCGACAGCTTCGGCCGCCTGAAGGCGTCCACCGGCGCGGTCGATCCGGCCGAGGTCAAGGCGCTCTACGACAAGATCGACGCCGCCACCCTGGCGGAAGCCTGCAGCACCGACGCCCCGCCGGCGGAGTGCGACTACGCGACCTACGTCGCCGAGCTGGAGGCCCTCCTCGGGAAGGCCGGCATCCAGCTCGAGGACAAGGCGAAGTTCGTGGCCGATGACGGCAGCGCGGACAACTCGTCCTACGGCGCGGCGCTCTACGGACAGCTCACCGACCTCAACACCACCCTCGCCGCCGCGGACATCGACCAGATCGCGGCCTCGTTCCGCATCCTCGACTTCCAGCGCGCACCGATCGGCTCGGGCCCCTACAAGCTCGTCAAGTACACGACCGCGCAGAGCGTCGAGATGGCTCGCTTCGACGACTACTTCGGCGGCCCCGAGGGGACCAAGGTCGGCCCGGCCAAGGTCTACATCCCGATCATCAAGGACGCCGCCGCGGCGTCTGCAGCCCTCCAGAAGGGCGACATCAACTGGCAGACCGAGGTCACCTCCGACGCCCTCGCGGCGCTCAAGGCCGACCCGAACCTCCAGATCGCCGAGTACGCCGACTTCGGCTACTACTACATCGGCTTCAACACCCGGCCGGACAAGCTGTACGGCGATCTCAACCTGCGCAAGGCGTTCTCGATGTGCATCGACCACGATGCCACCGTGGCGGCGGCGACCGACGGTCGCGGCCAGCCGATCCAGGCGAACACGCCGCCCGCCTCGTGGGCCTACAACCCCAACGTCACGCCCTACAAGCTCGACATCGAGGGCGCCAAGGCCCTCATCGAGAGCTCGGGCTGGACGATGGGCGCGGACGGCCTCTACGAGAAGGCCGGCAAGAAGCTGGCCTCGGAGATGTACGTCCGGGCCGGCCGCCCGCAGCGCGTCGCGTTCGGCCAGCTCTCAGCCGACCAGGTCAAGAAGTGCGGCATCGGCCTCACGGTCAAGGAAGGCGACTTCGCGACCGTCCTGCTGCCGCTGCTCAGCTACCCGAACGCGTTCGACACGTACCTCGGCGGCTGGTCGACCTCGATCGACCCCGACGACTACTCGATCTTCCATTCGTCCAAGTGCGTGACGAAGGAGAACCCGGACGACAACAACTTCGTCTGCTGGAACAACCCTGAGGCCGACAAGCTCCTCGAGGAAGGCCGCCAGGAGCTCGACCAGGCGAAGCGCACGGACATCTACTTCAAGTTCCAGCAGATCGCCCACGACGACCTGCCGTACTACTTCGCGTGGTCCGACCTTGCCAACGCGGGCGTCACCAAGTCCGTCTCGTCCACGACGAGCGGCATCGATCTCGCCAGCCCGCTCTACTACTGGAACAACGACAGCTGGGTCGTCGCGGCCAAGTGACCTCGGCGCCACCAGCGTCTCGCTGAACGACATCGACCGGCGGCGGTCCCAGGGCCGCCGCCGGTCGACTCTTCCCGGGAAGGACTGGATGACCCGTCTGACCGCCGACCGGACCGGCCGGCTCCTCCCTCCGAGCGTCCGAGGCTGAGACGATGGCCCGCTACGTCGTCCGTCGGCTGATCCAGGCGATCCCGATCATCATCGGGATCAGCGTCATCGCCTTCTTCATCGTCAACCTGGCTCCCGGCGATCCGTTCGACCGCTTCCGGTCCAACAAGGTCTCCCCCGAGGTCATCGCGAACCTGCGGCGCGTCTACGGGCTGGACCAGCCCCTGCCGGTCCAGTTCTTCAAGTGGTTCACCACCTTCTGGACGTTCCCCTGGGACAACACCGCCTGGGGCTTCTCCATCACGGACGGGCTCCCGGTCCGGGACAAGATCTTCGAGCGGATCCCGAGCACGTTCCAGCTCATGGGCACCGCGCTCTTCTTCACGATCATCATTGCCATCCCGGTCGGCATCCTGGGCGCCGTCAAGCAGTACAGCATTGCCGACAAGATCATCGCGGTCGTCGCGACCATCGGCTACGCCCTCCCGACCTTCTGGCTTGGCCTCATCCTTCGCCAGATCTTCGCCCAGCAGCTGGACCTCTTCCCCCTCTTCGGGAAGTACACGTTCGGCAAGGAGGGCGACGTCCTGGACCTCCTGTGGCATCTGTTCTTGCCCGCCCTGACGATCACGATCGTGGGCGTCGCCGGCTGGAGTCGCTACATGCGGGCATCGATGCTGGAGGTCCTCCGCGCCGACTACATCCGGACGGCGAAGGCGAAGGGACTCGCGTGGTCGCGCGTGATCTTCAAGCACGCCCTGCGCAACGCCCTCATCCCGATCGTCACCCTGCTGGGTCTCACCATCCCGTCGCTTCTCGCCGGCGCCGCGATCACGGAGACCGTCTTCTCGTGGCCGGGCCTCGGCTTCCTCGGCGTCTCGGCGGTCACCGAGCGCGACTATCCGGTGGTCCTCGCGTTCGCGATGATCGGTGGGGCGATGGTCATCGTGGGCAACCTGCTGGCCGACATCCTCTACGCCGTCGTCGATCCGCGGATCAAGTACTAGGGGCCGATGATGGAGAGCGCCCAGGCCACCCAGCTCCCCGGCGGCGCGGCCCCCCTCGTCGACGAGGTCGACCTGACGCCCGTCCGCACCTACTGGCAGCTAGTCCGCCAGCGCTTCGTGCGCCACCGCCTGGCCGTCATCGCCTTCTTCCTCATGGCGATCCTGATCACGGCGGCGGTCGCGATCCCGTTCCTCACGGGTGATGCCTGGCGCGAGACCTCGCTCGAACGGATCAACCAGCCGGCGTCCCTGACCGCGCCGTTCGGCTACGACAACCTCGGGATCAACACGTTCATCCGGCTCATGAAGGGCCTCCAGACCTCGCTCTTCATCGGCCTCGCCGCCGTCGTCGTCATCGTCTTCATCGGCGTCTCCGTGGGGTCCATGGCCGGCTACTTCGGCGGCTGGACGGACAACGTGCTCATGCGCCTGGTCGACATCGTCCTCTCGATCCCGACCTTCTTCCTGATCCTCATGCTCGTCGCCTTCTGGGGGACCGGCAACGCCTGGGTCATCATCATCGCCATCGGC
>JAZDPM010000024.1:0-3862 GCA_043797725.1 Chloroflexota bacterium | reverse complement strand
GGCACGGTCACCGGCAGGCCGGACATCCGGAAGCCCAGGTAGGCCAGGCCGGCCAGCACGCAGCCCCAGCCCCACGGCCCCAGGTCCGGCCGAAAGCCCGGGGCTCGGAACCAGCCTCGCCGTTCCGCGTAGATGCCGAGTGCGAAGTAGCCGACGTAGAACGCGATCCGCGCCGGCTGGACGACGAACAGCAGCGACAGGGGCAGCCAGTCGTCCAGGCCGAACGAGGGCGATGCCAGGATCGAGCCGGCGCCCGTCAGGGCGATGAACGCCACGAACAGGCGCGGCCGCGGCTGCTCCACGCGCGGCACGGAGGCCCGCAGGCGAGGGCTCGCCGCGTGGACCCAGGCCAGGAGGACGAAGAGGGCGAACAGGACGCCCAGGAACCAGTAGACCGACTGCTGGAACATCGGCCCCCAGAAGTCGGTGGTCCAGAACTCCAGGTAGCCCATCGGGATGTCCCGCGAGACGTACGTCATGTACGTCGCCAGCGGGGCCAGGAAGACGACCCCCAGCCCCCAGGGAATCCCCAGGCGCACGATCTTCTCGCGGATGAACCCGCCCCCGCCCCGCCGCTCGAGCGACGGGAGCGCGAAGTACCCGGCCACGAAGAAGAGGGCGGGCATGACGGGCACGTCGACGAGAAGGACGAGCATCGTGAAGAGATCACTGCGATCGGGATCGAGGACGTACCACCATTCCGGGGGGTATGCCATGTAGGTGATCGAGGCGTGCAGCACGATCACCATCACGATGACGAAGGCCCGCAGGTTGTCCAGGAAGAACAGCCGTGGCCGTTCGCTCATTCCGATCCTCCGACGCCCTGGGAGTTCGACGTTCGTCAGGTTCGGGCGGCCAGCTCGTCCAGGTAGGCCCGGATCCCGGGGACGGCGGTGAGGCGGCGCTCGAAGTAATCGTTGACCGCCCGCAGCGCCTCGTTCCTGACCTCGTCGACCTCCGCGCTCCGCCCGGCCGAGCCGCGACGGCCCCGCAGGTTCGAGCGGACCGCGAGGAGCAGGCGGACCATCTCCGCCTCGGAGCGGCCGTCGAGCGCCGCGATGGCGGACATGATCAGCGCGTCCGTCTGCTTGACGAGGATCTCGTAGTCGAACGTCGCGCCCGGTCGGTCTGCCTCGTCCACGGTCCGGATCTGCGCGGCAACCTGGTAGAGCACCGTGGTCGGCTCGTCGAACAGCTCGCGGAGGTAGGCTGCCGCGGCGTAGCGGCCGGTCAGCCGGAAGATGTTGTACAGGCGCCGGGCGGCCTTGCCGTAGTTCGGGTCCTTCCTCGTGTACTTGATGACCTCGTGCTCGAGCTGGTCCACGTAGTCGTCGACCGCGTCGGACGAGAGCTCGCTCACCAGTCGCGTGAAGAGCGGGAGGGACTCCGTCTCCAGGTAGACCTCCTGGAAGTACGGGTCGATGACGCCGTCGAGGGCGGTGATCGAGCCGTCCGGCGCCTCCCAGGTGACGTCGAGCATGTTGCTCGCGTTCGCCAGCGCCCGCCGCACGGGGTCCGCCACGATCCAGTCGAGCTTGCACCAGCCCGGCTCGGCGGCGGCCTCGTCCCAGGAGATCGCTGCGGGGCGGCCGTCGCGGATGACCTCGATCTGGCCGGCGGCGACCTCGTCGGCCGTCCACGAGATCGGACCGCCCGCCCGGACCGGGGAGCCGTTTCGCTCTGCTTCGAAGGGGTAGCTGCCGAACTTCACCTCCCAGAGGCGATGCGTCGGCCCGACCCGCGTCGCCAGCGCCTTGTCCCGGATGACGTCCGCGAGGATCACGCAGGCCTCCGCGCGGGTGGGCGCAGTGATGTGGATCCGCTCGAAGTAGTCGCAGTCACCCGGATAGGACTGGATCTTGCCCTGCGCGGCCGAGCCGGAGAGCGCGAGCGCCGTCAGCACGGCGGGTGGCCGGTCGGGGAAGCCCACGATCTCGCCGATCGCCCGGAAGCGGGCGAGGTCGCGCGGGGTGAAGTCCAGCATCGAGACGCGATGGCCGTAGATCCCGCTGTCGACGTCCACCACGACGTCGCCGCCCGCAGCTTCCACCTCGATGGCCGCCACCCAGCGGGCCGCCTCCTGGGCATCGATCTCGACGCCCATGCGGCGCGCCGATTCGACGACCGCGTCGAGCGCTGCGCGGTCAGGGCTGGCGTGGTTGGGTTTGCCGGGTGCCTGCTTGCCGTCCATGTGGCCTAGTATCCGACGATCCCCCCTCGCCAGAGAGGCGCCCGTGCGCAGCGAAACCTGGATCAGCGTCGACGTCGAAACCTCCGGCCCCACGCCCGGGACCGGCAGCCTGCTCTCGATCGGCGCCTGCCTGGTCGACCGCCCGGAGGAGGGGATCGAGATCCTTCTGCGGCCGGACCCCGCGCTTCCCTGGGACGACGAGGCGGAGGCCGTCCACCACCTGGGCCGGGACTTCCTGGCCCGCGAGGGACTGGAGCCGGGCCGGGCGATGGAGCTCCTGGCGGCGTGGCTGGAGCGAGTCGTGCCGGCCGGTGGCGTCCCGGTCCTTGTCTCCTTCAACGCCCCGTTCGACTGGATGTTCGTGGCCGACTACGCCTGGCGCCACCTGGGCCGCAACCCGTTCGGGATCAGCGCCCTTGACCTCAAGGCGCTCTACCTGGGCCGCCACCTGGACACCGTCGTGCGGTGGGCAGACACGTCCAGGCACCATGTTCGCCGGCGCTACCCGGCCAATCTGCCGCACACCCACCGGGCGCTCGACGACGCCCGCGAGCAGGCGGAGATCTGTCGCCGCGTGCGGGACGGCGCGCGCCCCTCCGGGGAGTAAGGTGGGGGCAGCCCCGGAACGTCCGGGGACGGAAGATCAGGAGGTATGACCATGTCCGTGGCACGGGTGACTGAGCTCAGCGCGCGCTCGGATCGCAGCTTCGAGGACGCCATCACGCAGGGGATCGCGCGGGCCAACAAGACCCTCCGCAACGTCAAGTCAGCCTGGATCAAGGAGCAGCAGGTCGAGGTTGCCGACGGCAAGGTCGTGGCCTACCGGGTCAACATCCTGGTGACCTTCGTCCTCGACGACTGAGTCCGCGGCCGCGTCGCCGGGGGCGAGCGGTCGGCCATCGTTCGCCGGCCCCGGCAGGCCCAGGGGCACACGGCCGGCTTGACCCCGGCTCGCACCTGCGCGCGGCGGGCGCCCTGGCGCGTGCCGGCTCGCGATGCGGCGCGTCGCGTCAGGCGCGCCCACCGCCTTCGTCGGCGCCGCGGCGTGACTCGACGAGCGTCGTCGGCGCGTTGTGGATGGCCGGGATGCTGCCCAGGCGGCCGGCCTGGTAGTCCTCGAAGGCCTGCATCACCTCGGCCCGGGTGTTCATGACGAACGGACCCATCCAGGCGACCGGCTCGCGGATCGGTCGGCCGCCCAGGACCAGCACGTCGAGGTTCGGGCTGCGGCTCTCCTGGACCGTGGCGGCGTCGACCGTCACGACGCCGCCGTCGCCGAGGACCGCCAGCTGCCCGGTCTCGATCGGCCGGCGTTCGGTGCCGGCGCTGCCGCGACCGGCGAGGACATAGACAAGCGCGTTGTAGTCGTCCCGCCAGGGCAGTGAGAGCCGGGCTCCCGGGCTCAGCGTCGCATGGACCAGCGTCATCGGGGTGTACGTGGAACCCGGGCCGGCGTGGCCGGCCACCTCGCCGGCGATCACCCGCACCAGGGCGCCGCCGTCGGCGGATGAGACCAGGGCCACCTCGCGGGCCCGGAGGTCCTGGTAGCGCGGGGCAGACCACTTGAGGTCGCGCGGCAGGTTCACCCAGAGCTGGATGCCGTGGAAGAGGCCGCCGGAGACGACCAGCGCTTCGGTCGGCTTCTCGATGTGGAGGATTCCTGCACCCGCG
>JAZDPM010000331.1:0-2661 GCA_043797725.1 Chloroflexota bacterium | reverse complement strand
GCGGCCGGGCCCTCGGCTCCGGGTGCCGTCGGCCGGCCGGTTTGCCACCCGCGGCCAGCCGGCCGCCGTGGCCGCGATGGAACGGATGCTGCGCCACGGCGCCCCGCAGGCGCTCCTCCTGGTGGGGCCGGGCTCGGTCGGCAAGACGACGCTCGCCCTCGACCTCGCGGCCGGGATCCTCTGCCACGCGGTGGACGCGGACGCCCGACCGTGCGGAGCATGTCGCTCCTGCCGGCTGATCGATGCCGACGCCCACCAGGACCTGCACCGGCTCGCGCCGGAGGGGCCGGGGCGGCAAGTCCGAATCGGCGATCACCAGGACCCGGAGCCCGGGACGGTGCGCCACCTGCTGCGCGAGCTGTCACGCGTCCCGGTGGAGGGCGCCCACCGGGTCGCGATCGTGGAGGGCGCCCACCGCCTCAACGAGGACGCCCAGAACGCGCTCCTCAAGACGCTCGAGGAGCCGCCTCCGGGGGCCACGCTCATCCTGTGCGCCGACGAGCCGGAGCGGCTGCTGCCGACCGTGCGATCGCGGACGGCCGTTCTGCGTCTCGGCCCGGTCGGCCCCCGCGCGATGGAGGGCCTGCTCGCGGAGCACGGCGTCGAGCCGCCCCGCGGGGCCCGCCTGGCCCGCCTCGCCGACGGGCGTCCCGGCCTGGCGATCGCCATGGCAGCCGTGCCCGAGGCGGTCGCCGCCCGCGAGGAGCTCGCCCGGTCGCTGCTCGACCTGGCGGCGCTGGGAACGGCCGATCGCCTGGTCGCCGGGCGCGATCTGCTCGCCCGCGCCGCCGACCTCGTCGGGACCGGGGGCGCCCCGGGGGAGGTGCCCGGGCTCGCCGCCGAGAGCGTCACTGCCGGCCCCCCGGGTGATCCAGGGGCCCATGGCGGGGCCCGGCCCGCTCGCGGCACCCCCGCGGAGCGCCGGCAGGCGACAGCCGCCCTCCTTGCGACGTGGACGGCCGTGGCCCGCGACCTCGCCGTGACGGCCTCCGGCGCAGGGGCGGCCGTCCGCGACACGGCGCTCCTGGACGACCTGCGTGCCGTGGCCGGCGCGATCCAGCCTGAGGCGTGCGTCGCGTTCCTGGGGCGGCTCGTGCGGGCCGCGGAGCTCCTGGAGGGGAACGCGAACCCCGAGCTCCTGGTCGACACCCTGGTCCTGGCCTGGCCGCGCGCGCGTTCCGCGGGCGCAGCCCGGTGAGCGATGCCGCGGACCGCTCGGCCGGCCCGGTGAGCGATGCCGCGGCTGGCCCGGCCGGCCCGGTGCGCCTCGACGCGACGGTGGTGGGTCGCGTGCAGGGCGTCGGCTTCCGTTGGTACGTGCTTGACGCCGCCCACCGCCTCGAACTGCGGGGATGGGTCGCCAACGAGGCCGACGGCTCCGTTCGGTGCGTGGCCGAAGGCCCGCGCGCCGCCCTCGACGCGCTGCTCCGCGAGCTGGCCACCGGCCCGCTCGGCGCGGGCGTGGAGCGGGTGGTCCCGCGCTGGGGCCCGGCCGGCGGAACCCTGGGGCCGTTCGAGATCCGCTCCCGCGCCCATCCCGGCGACTGACCCAGCCGACCGTTGCGCGACGGGACCATCGGGGGATGGCCCGGCTCGGCCGGCGTGAGCGACGCTGCGGCCATGCACCCTGAGCTCAGTGTCGCCGAGACGCTCCCCCGCGTCTACCGGCGCGTCCTCGACGCCGTCGGCCGCCTGGAGGAGCTCGGCGGCAGGCAGGAGGCCGCGCGCTTCCGGGCGGCGGCGATCCGGGTCTACTCGGGCGCATGGGACGCGGCGAGCCACCGACAGCTCGAGGAGGTGGCAGCCCGCGCCGAGGCGGCCGCCCGAGATCGCGAACGCCGCGAGCAGCCGCGCGTCGCCTGACGGCGTCGACGGCTCCGAGGCCGCCGCCCGGGACCGCCGCCCGAAGCCGACGCCCGGGACCGCGAGCCCGGCTGCCGTCGCCGCCCCGTCCATCACTGCCCGCGGCCTCCGGCGGTACCCTTCCCCCGATGTCCGACGCCGCCCAACCGTCCCGGGTCCCTGCCGCCACGCGCGGCGCGGCCCTCGCCGCGGCCCTCGCCGCCCTCGAGGCACTGGCCGAGCTGGGGGAGTCGATCGAGGACGAGTGGACCTACGTCACCGCCCTCGCGGAGGCAGGCCGGTCCCGGCTGCGGGCGGCGGCCGGCGTCGACTCGGCGGCGCTCCTCGCTCCCGACCGCGCCGCCGCTGTCGCGGCCGCCTGCGCCGAGACAGCCCGGATCGTCGACCCGCACCGCGCCATCGACTGGCTCTCGACGTTCCCGGCCGTCGTCGAGCTGGCGCTCGGCACGCCCGACGGCGCTCCCGCCGCCGGCCCCACCGCCGGCCCCGCCGCGAGCTGACGGCCATGCGCTTCCAGGACGCCGCGAAGGACGCCCGGACCGTCGTCTACGCGGGAATCCAGGCCGACCCGCTCGTCGGTCGACTCGCGCTGCTCGCGGCGGACGGGACCTACCCGCAGCGGCTCATGGCCCGCGCCGTGATGAACGGCGAGTCCGTCGACCCCGATGCCTGGCGGGCGATCTTCCCGACGGTCCTCGGCCCGGACGCGCCCGACCGCGAGCAAGCCGAGGCGCTCCTGGCCGCCAGCCTCGAGGTGGCGGGGCGCGGCGAGCAGGCCCGCTCCCAGTACCGCGGGGC
>JAZDPM010000330.1:0-2095 GCA_043797725.1 Chloroflexota bacterium | reverse complement strand
GAACAGGTGGATCGACCAGCCCAGGGTGTCGCGGCCCCACCGGAGGTAGGCGTCGATGCCGCGGCGGGTGCGGGCCAGGAGCTCGGCCACGTCGGGGTCGTCGGGGTGGGCGAGGGCGTAGCGCTCGGCGGCGCGGACCTGGAGGAACTCGTAGCGGTCCCAGTCCTCGTCCCTGCTGGGGAGCGCGTACAGGTGGGTCAGGCCCTCCTTCGCGGCGACCTCGACGTTGCCGTGGAGCGTCGAGAAGTCGGCGGCCGCCAGCTCGGCGGCGGCCAGGTAGTCGGGGTCGGGCTCGCGCCGCCAATAGGGCTCGCCGACGAGGACCAGCCCGCCGGGCCTGGCGAAGCCGCGCAGGGCAGCCAGGGTGCCGCGGTGGCCGCCCCAGATCCAGCTGGCCCCGAGGCAGGCTGCGAGATCGACGCTGGCCGGCTCGGGGGGATGCGCCGCCGCGTCGCCCTCGATGAAGGTGAGCCCGGCCGCCGGGGCGCGCGCCGCGGCGCGCTCGCGGGCGACGGCGATCTCGTACGGCGATATGTCGACGCCGGTCCCGCGGACGTGGCGCCGATCCGCGAGCCGAACAAGGAGTTCACCCTTGCCGCAGGCCGCCTCCCAGACGCTCGCGCCCGGCGGGAGGTCCAGGAGCCCGATCAGCTCGTCGAGACGCTCCGAGCTCGTCGGGTTGCAGACGACGTGGTCGGCGTGGGTGATCCCAAAGTACTTCCAGGTGTCCATGGCGCGGATTGTGCACGGACCGCGGGCCCGCCTGCCGGTGGCGTGTCGGTCGCTGCCGGCGCCGGGCATCGGAGGCGCCGCCTGGCGCTGGAGGCCGGACCTGGGCGGCGACTGCACCGCCAACGTTTGGGCAGGCCCGGCGGCGGCCGGTGCCTCGTCAGCCGTTGCCGTCGCCGCGGCCGCGGCGGAGTCGCTGCATCCAGGCCCGGCGGCGGGCCGCCCGCTCCTCCGGCGGCAGCCGGTCGATGCCGGCGAGGAGGGGATCGGCAGGGGCATCGTCGTCGGGCGGGCCGGGCAGCAGGCCGAGCAGGCGCCCCGGGAGGCGCCGCACGGCACCGGCGAGCGAGCGCAGAACGGCGCGCCTCGTCATCTCTCCTGGATCTCGATGATGAGGCGGCCGCTCCCGTCGAACGGCAGGACGCGGACGCAGGGCGACCCGGAGACGCCCACGACCCAGCTGGACACCGCCTCGAAATCGCCGGCGCGCCTGACCTCGACGATCGGGCCGCCCGCCGGCGTCGCCTCGAAGGGCCCCTCGAACGTCGGGTTGTACTGGTCGTCGAGGGCCGTGCCCCCCTGGAGAGTGATCACGACGAAGGCGGTCCCCGAGACGTCGAGGGGCAGCCCGCTGGGATCCTTCGTGAACGGCGGCGTTCCCGGGCGAATCGCGACCTGCGAGACCGCCGCGACATTTCCGTCGGGGCGGAAGGTGAAGGTGATGCGCCCGATCCCAGCCTCGTTGGCGACGGCGAACCCGCTGATCCGGGCGATCGGCACAGTACCCGGGCGGCCGACGGCCTCACCGCAGGCGAATGGGGGCGGGGAGACGGCGGACGTCGGCACGGAGGTCGGCGCCGGGAGCGTCGGCGCGGACGCGGGCGTCGTGGGCGCCGGCGTAGTGGCCACCGGCGCTGCGCATGCGGCGAGGAGGAGCATCGCGAGGGCCGCGACGCCCCGGAGGGCCGCCGGGATGCGTTTCGTCGGGCGCGCCGTCATGCACGCAGGAGACGCCGGCAGCCCCGCGGCGTCAAGGGTCGGTCGTCACGAGGATGAACGTCGCGCCGCTGGGTGAACGTAGCGCCGCAGCGGGTATCATCCGTGCGTGACCGAGCGCATTGCCGATCCGCAGGCCGTCTGTCCGTTCGTCGCCCTCGACGACGACCGCGATCATCGCGCGCCGGTCCCGGACCACCGCCACCGCTGCTTCGCAGAGAGCCCGGCGGCGCCGCGCGCGCTCGCCCACCAGGCAGCCTACTGCCTGTCCGGCGCGTTCCCGAGGTGCCCCACCTTCGTGGACTGGGCCCGCCGCGAGGCGGCACCCGCCAAGGTCGAGTCGCCGGTTCGCTCCGTGCGGGAGGCCGGC
>JAZDPM010000267.1:0-2164 GCA_043797725.1 Chloroflexota bacterium | reverse complement strand
AGGCCCTCCGACGGCTCGTCGAGGATGGCCAGCTCCGGGTCGTGCTGGAGCGCCTGGATGATCCCCAGCTTCTGGCGCATGCCGCGGCTGTAGTCGCGGACCGGGCGGGCGAGGTCCACGGCGGAGAGCTCCAGGCCGTCGAGGAGCCGGGGCCGGAGTGCCGGCGGGCGACCATAGAACGCCCCGAGGTAGTCGAGGAGATCCCGGCCCGTCATGGCATCGTAGAGGGCTATTCCGCCGGGCAGGTAGCCGACCCGGCCCCGGATCGCGACGCCGTCCGTCTCGGTGTCGAGGCCGAGCACGCGGGCGCTGCCGGACGTGGGGTGGAGGAACCCAAGCAGGAGCCGGATGCAGGTGCTCTTGCCGGCGCCGTTCGGGCCGAGGAACCCGAAGACCTCGCCGGGGCGGACCGCCAGGGTCACCCCCTCGAGGGCGCGGATCGGGTCGCGCCGGCCGGGACCGAGGCGGCGCACGACGTTGTCCTGCTGGTAGTGCTTCGACAGCCCGGCCGTCTCGATGGCGTTCACGCACGGAGGACGGGCCGGAAGCCGACCGTGGTCGCCGTCGGTCACGGTGTCGCACCCCGCTGCGGCACGCGGGCGCGCCGGACGTTGGGCAGGAGGGCGAAGCCCAGCCCGGCGGCGATGGCTGCCACCCCCATGAGCAGCAGCGTCGCCGAGCCCCCGATCGCGTCGAGGAGGGCCCCGGACACCAGGGCCCCGATCGGCATCAGGCCCACCGACAGCGTCCGGGCCGTTGCCCCGACCCTTCCCAGGAGGGCGTCAGGGGAGAGCTGGGTCCGCAGGGTCAGGTACGAGACCAGGACGTTCGCATCCAGGATCCCCGCCGCGAGCGCAGCCCCGACGAGGACCGGGATCGGTGCGTCGAGGGCGACCACGACAAGCGCGAGGCCCATGCCCACGGTGCCGACGAGCATGACCCGCCCGACGGCCCCGAACGTCATCCGGGCGGCCGCGAGCGCGCCACCGAGGGCGCCCACGGCAAACGCCGAGAGGACGAGACCGACGACGTCGGGGCCCAGGCCGCGGTCGATCGTGATGTAGAAGATCAGGCCGCTCGCCAGGCCCGCGTAGATGACCGAGATCGTCGCCCACAGGGCGATCACGGCGCGAAGCGTCGGCTGGCGGGCCACGAACGAGATCCCCTGCCGGATGTCGGCCACGAGGTGGGTCGGCTCGCTGCGCGCCTCCGGGCGCAGGGAGCGGCGGACGAACAGGAGAGCGCTCGCCGACACGGCGAAGGTGACCGCGTCGACGGCGATCGTGGGGCCCGGTCCGATGGCGGTGGCGAGGAAGCCCGCGAGCGCCGGCCCGGCGATCCAGCCGACGTTGAAGAACGCCTCGAAGATGGCGGTGGCCCGCGCGATCTGGCCGCGGCCGACGAGGCCCGGGACCGCGGCCGTGAACGCCGCCAGCCAGAGGACGCGCAGGGCGTTCAGGGGGAAGGTGACGAGGAGAATGAGGCCGAGGGTGGGTCCGCCGAGCCAGACCGAGATCGGGATGACCGCGGTGAGCACCGCCCGCCCCAGATCGGCGACGAACATCATCTTGCGGCGGTCCCAGCGGTCGGCGTAGGCGCCGGCCGGCAGGCCGATCACGAGGTCCGGGAGGGTCGAGAGGACGCCCACGATCCCCATCGCGAGCCCCGACCCGGTCAGGGCCAGGACGAGGATCGGGAGGGCCGTGTTCGTGATCGCGTCGCCGAACGAGCTGATCCCCTGCCCCAGGAGGATGACCCAGAAGTCACGGTTGCCCCGCAGCGGCGCGTCGGCGATCGGCGGCGAGGCGACCGCGGGGGCCAGGTGGAGCGGCTCCTCCTCGGCGCCGCCGGGGCCGGGGGTGGTGGCGGGATGCGTCGCGGGCGCCGCGGGGCGGCCGACCGGGTCCGCGGCGCCGACTTCCGGGGGCGGCAGCTCGGTCCCCGCGGGCGTGGTCGTCGTCACCGGCGAAGAGTACGCTCTCCCCTCGATGCAGTTCGCGATCCAGATCCCCAACTTCGGAACGGGTGGCGACCCCCGCGTCCTCGTCGACCTGGCCCGGCGCGCCGAGGATGCAGGCTGGGATGGATTCTTCGTCTGGGACCACCTTCTCGTCGACCCGTCGTGGACGCTGGAGATTGCGGACCCCTGGATCGCCCTTGCGGC